>CAZGRF010000392.1:0-3934 GCA_964527825.1 uncultured Pirellulales bacterium | reverse complement strand
CCGGCGTGGTCGAAGCTGCTGTTGAAGAACGACTCCATCACGTCGGCCACAGGCAGCGGGAGACCCCGTCGGTCACTGCCCCATTCGAGCTGGCTCATGAAGCCGCCACCCACGGCGTTCAGATCCGTCATGATGTCACGGATGATCAGGTACATGGCCAGGGACATGTTGAACCGTTCGCTATCGGCCTCGTCTCGCAGTTCAAGCCGTTTGCCCACGTAACGGTTGATCCAGCCGCGCAGGTCCTTGAGCTCCTTGTCGTTGTAGGCCTTCTTGTTGAGCATGTCGGCCAGCAGTTTCATGTCCAGCCGGGTGATCTCCACGCCGAACGTGTTTCGCGTCGGCAGGACGTGGGCCAGCGCTGTCTCCATCCCCATCGAGTCGTGTCCGAAGATGACCACGCGCCGGCCGCGCAGGGCCAGGGTGGTCACGGCAGCGTAGCACCAGTCGATGAGGTTCTTCGCGGTCTGCTCGGTCATCCGGGGGGTGAGCCCAGTGTCAGGCCAGGTTCCGACGTTCAGCGCCGCCATCCTGCCGTACTGGGCCAAGGCACCGTTCAAGGCGTGCGCGTACACGACGCCGGGGCGCGGCCCGCTGTTTCCGCACGTGATATTGAAAGGCGTATTCGCCGGGAATTGCTGCAAGAGCGAAATGGTCGTAAGCTGCGGAAACGCCCACGTGTCCGGCACGCAGACGATGATATCGACGCCCGCCTTGCGGAACTGCGCAGCCACGATGTCAGCCTGTGCCTCTCCGTCGACCAGGACGGCCGAGTACACAACAGGAACCGGCGTCTTGTCCGGCAGGACCACGCTGCCACTGATGACGTCGGCGGCCATCTTGACGATATTCTGGCATCGCGTTCGGCTGTCCGCGTCGATGCGCGGATCGCTCGTCGCAAACACCCCAATCACCGGCACTTTCGGCATGGCTTTCTTGATGTTCGGCAACCGAGTGGCTTCGGCTCTCTTCGCCATAATGGCTCCTTTCGATTTGTGATCTGCTGCTTACGACCTATGACGCCGGGCTGGCGAGAGTCAAAATAGTAGATCGTCAGTCTTGAACCGCAAATCCCCTGGGGTCTTCCAGTTGTTTCTTCACGGCGTCCAGGAACTGGGCAGCGTAGGCGCCGTTGGCCACCTTGTGGTCCACGGACAGTGTCATATTCATCAGCTTGCGTACCAGGATGTCGCCGTTGTCGGGCACGCAGGTGTCGGCGATCTGGCCGATGCCTAGGATCGCGCATTGGCCGGGCACGACGATCGGAATGAACGAATCGATGCCGAACGCGCCGAGGTTGCTTACCGTGATGCACCCGCCCTCCAGGTCCGACAGGTCCAGCTTGTCGGCGCGAGCTCGCTCGACCAGGGCCTGGCTGTCACGGCTGATCTGTCTGACATCCTTCTTGTTGGCGTCCTTGACCAACGGCGCCACGAGTCCATCGGGCACCGAAATGGCCAGTCCGACGTGGACAGCGTTCGCCAGTTTGATCGTGTTGCCGGCGAGTTGGCCCGTCATGATCGGGTATTTCTCCAGGCCCGTCGCGACAGCCTTGATGATGAAATCGTTGTACGAGACTCTGACGCCGCCGGCTTCGTTCATCTTGATGCGCAGCGCCACTAAGTCCGTGACGTCGGCTCTGATGGTCAGATAGAAGCAGGGGATTTCCTGCTTGGACTTGAGCATGCGCTCGGCGGTGATACGCTGCAGGCGGTTGAGCGTGATCGTGCTGCCGAGCTTGGCCTCCGCCGCCGGGTTCGTCACGGCCGCCGAGGGCTTGGCGGGAGAGGGCGGAGCAGGTCCGGCGGGCTGCGCTGGCTTGGCCTCCGCAGCCTTCTGGATGTCCAGTTCCGTGATCTTGCCGGCCGGTCCCGTGCCCTTGATCGTCGTCAGGTCCACGCCCAGGTCTTGCGCCAGCTTCTTGGCGCGCGGCGACGCCATGATTCGGCCGGCCGGCTTGGCCGGCTCGGTCGCCGGGGCCGTTGCAGCGGCTGCCGGGGACATGGTGGCTGTGGGTACGGCGCCCGTCAGGGAGTCTACGAAGCTTTGCGGCACATCCTCGTCCTTTTCGCCCAACACCATCATCGGCGCGCCGATAAGCAGGGTCTGGTCGATTTGGGCCAGGATGTGCTTCACGAAGCCGTCCACCGGTGATTCCATCTCAAGCGTGGCCTTGTCGGTCTCGATCTCGAAGATCACGTCACCTTTCTTGACGTGGTCGCCCACCTTCACCAGACAGTTGACAACCGTGCCTTCCTCCATCGTCTGGCCCAGTTGCGGCAGCTTGATCTCCTTCGCCATTTATGTCGTCCCCGTTCTTTCTTGTAGTGAGGTTATCCGCTCGGCGTCACTGGCCCACGGACTGCTTGACGGCCTCCACGATTTGCGCGACGCTGGGGATGCTGGCATTCTCCAGCGGCTCGCTCATCGGCGGCGGCACGTCCCGAGCTGCGAGGTTGATCGGTCTGCAATCGAGGTAGTCGAAGCCACGCGAGCCGTCGCCGAAATCGTATTCCATGAATTGCCCGGCGATCTCGCGCCCTGCGCCGCACCAGCAAAAGCCTTCACTGACCGTAATGAGCCGGCCCGTCTTGCGCACTGACTCGGCGATCGTCTTCATATCGAGCGGTTTCAAGGTTCGCGCGTCGATCACCTCAGCGTCGATGCCGTGTTCTTCCGCCAGGACCTTCGCTGCCTCCAGCGACAGCATGGCCATACGGCTGTAGCTGACAATCGTGGCGTCGGCGCCGGGCCGCTTGACGTCCGCCACGCCCAGCGGGATGATGTAGTCTTCATCCGGAACGGGGCCGACCTGCCCGTAGGTAGCCTTGTGCTCGATAAACACCACGGGATTGTCACTGCGAATGGCCGCTTTGAGCAGCCCCTTGGCATCATAGGGGGTCGAAGGCATAACGACATAGAGTCCCGGCGGGTGCATCACCCAGGCTTCGAGTGACTCAGAATGGTGCGCCGCGATACAGCGTCCGACGCCGCCCTCGGTCCGCAGAACCATAGGCACTTTCGCCTTACCGCCGAACATGTACCGGTTGTAGGCGCCTACGTGAACCAATTGGTCCATGGCGATAGTCACGAAGTCCACGTACATGATCTCGGCGATCGGCCGCAGGCCGCGCAGCGCCGCACCGACGCCTGCGCCGGCAATAGCCGCCTCGGAGATGG
Source organism: uncultured Pirellulales bacterium (assembly GCA_964527825.1). Lineage (GTDB taxonomy): Bacteria > Planctomycetota > Phycisphaerae > Sedimentisphaerales > Anaerobacaceae > JAFGLV01. The sequence goes on along the minus strand of CAZGRF010000392.1, from coordinate 754 downwards.
CCGTGTCGATGACGCGTTCCGTTCCGAACTCCGCCAGTAGACCACGGGTCGCCTGGTAGGCGCCTCCGTAAAGACCCACGTCCTCGCCGAAGAGAAAGACACGGTTGTCTCTCCTCATCTCTTCCGCCTGAGCCGCTGAGACGGCCTGCCCGATGGTCATGACATCCATGCCAAACTGTGATTTGACCTTGGCGCGGGCCTCCTCGGTCTTTTCCTTCTTGGTCTTGGCAGTTGAGCTTCGCACGGCAGCCTCAAACACGGCGCTCGCTTCCATGACCTGGGCGGAGGTCTTCTTCTCGGCCTCAATCAGATCGGCCGGGTAGGTTTCTTCGACATAAACGTCCTTCGCCACGTCGGCCGCACTGGGCCACGGACTGTCGATGCCGAACTGCGTCGCCGTTTCAATCGCGTTGAAGGCCCGGTCCCTAACGGCGTCCAGCTCTTCTTCTGTACAGAGTCCTTCGGAAGTGAGCTTGTCGCGCCAGACAGTGATAGGATCCCGCTGGTGCCACGCCTTCTCCTCGGCCTTGGTTCGGTACGCTCGGGGATCGCTGCGGCTGTGACCGTACCAGCGGTACGTCTTGCATTCGATGATGGTCATTCCGTGACCTTCTCTGGCCCGCTGAACGGCCTTGCGGACCGCCAGGAAGACAGCGGCGGGGTCCTGGCCATCCACGATCATCGCCGGCACGTCATAGGCAGCCGCCCGCACCGCGATATCCTCGACATTGCTCGCACACAATGTGCCTTCGAT
>CAZGRF010000391.1:0-3936 GCA_964527825.1 uncultured Pirellulales bacterium | reverse complement strand
AACCGGATCCTCTGTGTCAGGCGGAGGGGTTCTTTGCCGCAGGAGACAGCGAGGCCAAACGCGTCTGGGCGCTGATCGAAGCTGGGCAGCTCGATGAAGCTCTTGTAGTTGCAGAAGGCTTGAACGCCTCGAATGCCGCCAGCGATGCCCTGAGGACTGAGGAGCGCCGGAGCCTGGTTAAGACCTTGTCGCGGGCATATTGCCGCCAGGCGGCTGTCGCCCAGGTCGAGCGCGAGTACACCAAGGCCGAGCGGAGTCTCGAGGCGGCTGTTCGCATCTGTCCTGATTACGCTGTGCCTCTGCAGCAGTTTGCCTGGCTGCGAGCGACTTGTTCGGTCGACACCTTTCGTGACGCGGATGATGCTATTTCGCTGGCGACGCGCGCCTGTGAATTGACGCGATGGGAGAATGCCGAGTGTCTGGAAGCGCTGGCCGCGGGTTGTGCGGAGGCCCGCGACTTCGCCAGAGCCGTCGCGTGGCAGCAACGGGCGATCGAGAGGCTGCCGCCCGAGGCGCATCAGGGTCGCAGGACTGTCTGTGAGAGGAGGCTTCGCCTCTATCAGTCCCAGCGCCCCTGCCGCTGCGACCGCGCCGGATCTCTGGTGGCGCGCTGGGATTTCGACCGCGTCGTCGGCAAGAAGGTCGTTGATGTTTCCGGCAATGGTCTTGACGGTGTTCTGGTCGGCAAAGCAGCGATTGTCACGGATCCCGAAAGAGGACCCGTGTTATACCTGCCGGGCGAAGGGTATGTGGACTGCGGCACCAGCCCGGCCTTCGATCTCACCGGTCCAATGACAGTAGCCGCCTGGATCAAGATCGACGGTTTTGACGAAGCTCACCAATCCCTCGTCGTCAAGGGCGAGGGCGCCTGGGGATTCCAGCGGCGGTACAGCACGAGCACCTTGTGTCTTGGGGGGGCAGGTCTTGAGGTGCCGGAGGACAGCACCCCGACATTAGAGAGACGCGCAGAAGTAGACGACGGTCGCTGGCATCATGTGGCCGGAGTCTACGATGGGACCAGACTGTTGCTCTATGTCGACGGAAGTCTCGATGCCTCAACACCGGCCGATGGGATCATCAATACAAACGATGTCCCTCTCTTCATCGGCGGCAACGCTCAGGCCGCTGGACGGGATTGGAACGGATGGATCGACGACGTGCGGTTATACGACTACGCCTTGCGCGAAGCAGAGGTTGCGTCCCTCAGTCTGGACGACGACCTCGACCCTGAACAGCGATGAACATGGATCTGCGGAGTAGAGAACGAATGCGGATGGCAACGCAGCATCCCTTGCGTTCAGACATTATCAGTTAGAGAACGGATCGCTGGAAGAGGCAGCATCAGAGACGCGCAGAGGGTCTGCGCTGACATAACCAGAAGCAGAGGTACATTCGCAGACTGCCGCCAACGCAGACGGCAAGAAAGGAAGGTGTGAAATGAGATTGAGGGACTATGTCGGTACAGGGAGCTTGGTGACGATGCTGATACCGTATGTGCTCATCTGCAGCGGAACGGCTCATGGGGAGTTCACCTTCGGCGAGCCCACCCTGGTGCCCAGTGTCAGCCATATGGACGTCGCATATGCTCAGATCTCGCGTGACGGCCTGGAGCTGTACTTTGCCCGCGAAGATGAGGTCCACTGTGCGGACATCTGGGTCATCAAACGGTCCTCACCCGCCGAGCCGTGGGGAAAGCCGGTCAAGCTGGATGCGCCTGTCAACTCAGAGTGGCAGGAGATTTCTCCGAGCCTTTCCCCCAATGGTCTGGAGCTGTATTTCGCCAATATCAATTATGGTTGTGGACTATACCCCGATGGAAGTGGGAATGACGACCTGTACGTTTCGCGTCGAGCAACGAAAGACGATCCGTGGGGTGAGCCCGAGAACCTGGGTCCCATGGTGAACTCCGAGTACCCGGACGAGGAACCTTGTATCTCCGCAGACGGTCTTTCGCTGTACTTCATTTCCGAACGACCGGGAGGCCAAGGCTACTACGATCTTTATGTATCCACCCGGCCGACCCTTGAGGATTCGTGGGAAATGGCGGTGAACCTCGGTCCGCCTGTCAATTCGGTTATGCAGGAGTCGACGCCGTTTATATCCCCGGATGGTTTGTCACTGTTCTTCTCGGCAGGGCCGAGGACACTGCCGTTTTCGTCGCAGATCTATCTCAGCCGTCGGCAAGACACCGCGAGTCCCTGGGGGCAGCCGCAACCCTATCAGCCGGTTCAAATACCGGGTCGTCTCGAGTTCTTCCCGTCCTTTTCAGAAAACGACCCGACCGTGTATTTCTTGAATGGTGATGACCTCTATGAGGGCTTGTTTCACCTTTGGCAAGTCAAGGTGAGGCCCATTGTCGACTTCAGTGGCGACGGGAAGGTTGACGGTCGCGACGTTACGGTCCTTGCCAATTTTTGGGGGAGCGACGATTCGGTCTGTGATATCAGCCCGGCGCCCTGCGGGGACGGGATGGTGGATCTCCAGGATCTGGTAACGTTGGCCGAATACATCGGGCAGGACATCGAGGACCCCACGTTGGTGGCCCATTGGGGCCTGGACGAAGCAGACGGCGCCATCGCCAAGGAAAGCGTTGGCGGCCACGATGGTGTGCTGGCGGGCAACCCTGTCTGGCACCCCGATGGTGGCATGGTCGGCGGCGCCCTGCAACTTGATGGCGTGGATGATTGCATCGAAACACCGCTGGTCTTGAATCCTAGCGAAGGGCCCTTGGGTGTCCTTGTCTGGGTCCTGGGCGGAGCACCGGGCCAAGTGATCGTCTGCCAGAAGAGCGGCGACAACTGGCTGATGCTGAGAGACGATGGGGTCTTGGCTACAGATCTCTCCAGCCCCGGCATGAATGATGTCCTGGTCTCAGACGTGTCCATCACGGACGGCAATTGGCATCGTGTATGTCTGACGTGCGACGGGGCCGTCAGGAGTTTATACGTCGATGGCGTCCTTGTGGCCGAGGACGGGAAAGCCAACCTGGCTGGCCAAGATACGGGTCTCTACATCGGTGCCAGCGCTCCCGGCAATCGGTTCAGGGCCTCCACGTATTTCTGCGGTCTGATCGACGACGTGCGCATCTATAATCGCGCGGTCAAGCCCTAAGGCGTGGCGCGCGCACATACAAGACTGACAAGGGCTGGCGGCGGGAACGTTGTCAGCCCTTGCTCGGCGACATGCGCGTAATGCTGGGAGTTTATTGTTGTCTGCTTCGCCACCGCAGGCCTCCCGGGGGAAATTGAAGTAGGCGGATTCGCTTTGGTGTCTCCGGTCGGCGCGGTCGCGGGCCTGAGCGGCTCGGCCTGCGGGGACTGCGCTTGGCCGCGGTTCGACGTGCGACGTGGTAGTTGCCAGCCGGGACGTGTCGCGACGGCACGCCCGCATGTTCCGGGGGCCGTCAGCCTGCTGGGTGGTTGAGGACCTGGGCAGCAGCAACGGCACCTACGTCAACGGCCGACGGATCGTGTCCTGTCGCGTCCGGCCGGGCGATATCGTGGAAATGGGCCCGGCCCGACTGGTGCTCGACCAGAAGATTGGGGCGCACGCGGACGCGACCGTCGTTCTGCCGGGACCCAACATCATGGTGGTGGACTTTGGCACGGAGGTTTTCTACCCCACGCCCAGGTTGGAGGATTGCTCTGAACCGCCGTGCCCGGAGCGGCTGGACCGACTGCGGAGACGCCTGGCGGGGACGGCCGACTTGACATCGATGTACAAGGAAGTCTGCTGCGCTCTGGCCGAGGCCCCGAAGACGGCGGCTGTCATCCTCCGAGTGCCCACGAAAGGTGGTCCTGTGCCCAAGCCAACGGAAGTGCTGGCGTGGCACTTTGGCAGCAGTATCGAGGACACGGTGGCCGGGCCGACCGATCCCTGGTGTCCGTCGCACCGCGCATTCCGTGTTTCTCGTCGCCTTCTGGAGGCGGTACGCAC
>CAZGRF010000390.1:0-3942 GCA_964527825.1 uncultured Pirellulales bacterium | reverse complement strand
GAGACCACCCCAGAGTCCGGACGGGCAGGGGAACCGCCAGCAGGCACAGCCACGCTCACAGGACAGGCCGCCTCTGCCTTCGTGGCGAAGAATCGCCGTGAAAGTGGCTTCCTCGATGTGGAAGGCTTCGTCAATCTGATCCGCAAGGATTTCGATGAAGTCGATGTGGCGCGGCGTCGTGAAGAGGCCATCGCCCGCGATCAGGCAGCCAATGAAGCCGTCTCTACCCTCGACAAGTTCTTTGCCGAGCGAGACGTAGCCAATACGAAGATCGCTCTTGAGACCGCCAATTTCCAGGATCGCATCGCCCAAGCGCTGGACAAGCGCCGATTCGCTCCCAACGCTGACAGCGAAGCGCGGGATATCTCTTTGGCTATGATGGTCTATATCGACACCCAGGAGTATCCGGGCAACGTGGCCTTCCTCGACCAACTCTCCGAAGAACAGCGCCGCATTTACGATCTGTCGCAAAAGCTCAGTCCGGAGATCAAGAGCATCGCCGATGAGATAGTGGCCAAGGAGCGCGAGTCGGGCCGCCTGGGTATTGAACAAGGCGTTCTGACTTCCGCTTTGGAGAATCACATCGCGCATATTTGGGACTTCGGGCAGGTCAGCGCGCGACAAGCCAAGTTCCGCCAGAAGACGCCTCTATCCCGGCAACGGACGCTGACCAATGGCGGCATTCTGGAAGGCTGGGCCAAAGGCTACACGCTCAAGCTCGAAGACGTGACGACTGTCTCTCAGTTCAGTCGCACACATATCAACGAAGCGATTGCGGGCAAACATCTGGTGCAGCTCGGCGTCAAGGAAGGCATCATTGCCACCCGCCGTCATGCCGGAGAGGACTGGATCGAAATCGAACATCCGAATTTCTCGGTCTGGCAGTACGCCGGCGAAGTGACAGCCAAGCAAGGCCAGATCGAAGTCGGAGACAGGGTACGGGCCGCCGACCGCCGCAATCTCGGCCGTGTCACCGCCATCGCAGGCGAACAGGTTACCGTCCACTTCCACAATCATATCGAAGGAACCGAGGCCGAGGTCGTATTGCCGCGGGACCAATTGCAGGTCGTACAGGCGACCGGCCCCGGTCTGCATATCCTCGATGACGGCACAATTCTGCAAAAGGTCAAACTCTACGCCGAACCCGTCATGGCCGAGAAACTCAATCGCGTCTTTGCTCCCTCTCGGGTGCGCGCGAATCGGCTGGGGCATTGGGCCTTGAAGTACAACGCCATCTTCAAACAGAATATCCTGTTCACCTCTTTCTTCCATCATCAGGCGTTCTTGCGCAGTTTCAGCATCGGTGGGCGCAAGGTCAACTTCCTGGAAGGGTATCGTCTCGGGCGCGAGGCTTTGCAGAACTTCACGCCGGAACTGGAACGACTCGTAGCGAACGGTTTGACGATAGGGAAAATTCAGGACTACGACCCGGCCTTTACGCGGGATGAGCAGAGCATCTGGGGCCGCGTGCTGGCCCAAACCAAACCCGGTGACGCTCTCCGCAAGGCCGTGCTGCGTCTCCGCGATGCCAATGAGCGTTTTCTCTTTCACAAACTGGGTCCCTATCTGAAGGTCGCCGCCGGCCTTTATGACTATCGGCACGCCTTGCAGCGGAACGCAGCCGGCTTGGCCGATGGCACGATCACCGCCGATCAGATTGCGGCGGATGTGGCCGAGCTGATGAATAACGACTTCGGCGGCCTGCACTTGCAGCGCTTGTATGCCAGGAGCAACACGCGCAGCGCTGATGTACAGGATGTTTTTCGTCTGGTATGCCTGGCCCCCGACTGGACGGAATCGAACATTCGCTCGATGGTGCAGGCGTTCCGGGCGGGGGATGTGGGCGCTGTGCATCGGGTCTTCTGGGGCCGTATCCTGCTCAAGGGACTGGGCGCAACGATTGCCTTGAATCTCTTGCTGGCCATGTGGGACGATGACGATTTCTGGGAGCGATACAAGAAGGCATGGGAAGCGGGTAATCTGCGTTGGCTCGATGTCGATGTCACACCCCTGGCCAAAGCGATAGGCGACGGTATGGCCACGATTACCGGCAACGAAGCCTGGCAGCTCGAAGAGGGCCAACGCAAGTATTTTTCTCTCGTTGGCCATTTCCGCGATCCGCTCAAGTTCGTAACGCACCCGATTCGATCCGCCAAACACAAAGGCAGTGTCTTCACGCGCGTTATCAACGATGCCTGGACCGGCACGGACTGGAAAGGGGCCGAATTTACGCAATGGAACGATCTTCTCGGAATAGGAGACCCCGAAAAGAAAGGACAGATCGTTAAGTGGGAACCGTTCGGGGGGGGGCCGCTGGAACCAGGTCAGGTGCCGAGCTACTTACTCTACGAAGCGCGCAACATGATGCCGATCCAGATCCAGAACGTCTTGGCTCACGTCGCCGGGGAGATGGATTGGTTCGACTTCTGGACCAAGAACATAGGCATGATGACGGCGAACGCGTATCCCGAAGGGCGCGGGCCGAGCAAGTTGATTCACAGCAAACTCTCTCCATCGGTGCAACAGGTCCTGGACGCCCAGAAAATCAGCACGGAGATCGGCCGCTCTATCGCGGGTCGCACCACGGGCGCACGGCTACACCTCAGCGATGAGGAATACCAGCGCTATGCCGATTTGGCTCTGCCTCTGATCGAAGAGAAAACGGCGCGGGCGGTTAAAAGCGCGCGGTATCAGCGTGACCCGAAAAACGCCCTACAGAAAGCGGTCAACGATGCCAGGGCAGACGCGCGCCGGGAATTATTGCGTCAAATTGAAAGGAAGTAAAAATGAATCGTGTATGCATACCGATCTATGTCATCACCCTGACTCTGCTGGCGGCGTCCTGCGCCAAGGCCGAAGTCTCGACTACGACCTACCGCGATTTCTTCGACTGCGACGGCAGCAACAAGCAATACACCTTCACGTTCAACGGTGCGAGCAGCAGCGACGTGGAGGTCTGGCTCCGCGATACCACCACCGGAGACGCCACCGAATTGCCGTCGTCGGCATACACCATCACGGCTACGAACAACAACTACGCCAGCGGAGGGGTGGTCACGACGGTAGCGACCTACAGCAGCGATTATCAGATCATCGTCGTGCGCGCGACGCCCAGAACCCAGACCTCTTCCTTCCGCCAGAGTCCGACCTTGGAGCGCGTCCTGGACCGCTTCGTGCGCATGATGCAGGAAGTCACGGGCGCCTTCGAGGACCGGGCCATCAAAATCCCCGTTACCGAAGATGAGATCACGGTCGAGCTTCCGGGCGCCGGCACGCGGGCCAATCGGTATCTCGCCTTCGATGAAAAGGGCAACGTCACCACCACCGCCAGCACGGGCGTCATCGACCCGAATATCGACCGCCTCGGGGCGAACGACAACGTTCAGCAAATGGCCGACCTCGATCCCAACGGGGCCACGGGCGGTGACACGGAGTTGTTTGCCTATCCGATTTGGTGGGCGGGTGACGAAACCTGGGACGAAGGCGTTTTGAGCAGCGTCGGCATGAGCTTGATTGCGCTGACTACGCCGGCCCTCATGCGCGCTTACCTGGGCCTGCACATTGATGAGGACGTGCAAGCCTACGATCCCAATCTGGCTTACATTGCAGACTATGACCCCAATGTGGGCGATGCCTGGTATAAGGCGTCCGCTACTTCCGTGTCCAGTTTTCCGACGACAGCCTTTACACGTGGCTTGGCGGCAGATGCGAACGCGGCCGAGCGACGATCTTCCATCTCCGCGCAGAAACAATGCATGATCGACGTGACGGAGGCCCCATACAACGCCACGGCCGATGGGGAGACGGATAATACGGTGGCCATTCAGGCGGCCATAGACGCAGCGGAAGCGGCGGGCGGGGGAGTCGTCTGGTTCCCCATAGGCACATTTGGAGTGGGTACAGGAGGTTGGGTCGGGCTGACCGTGGAGGCCAACGATGTTA
>CAZGRF010000389.1:0-3944 GCA_964527825.1 uncultured Pirellulales bacterium | reverse complement strand
CCGCTGTCGTTCGTCGACGGGCTCGTGGCGGCTTCCTCCTGCGTCTGCGGCGCGGCGTCCGTAGGGAGCGGATAGCTGGCCCACAGGGCGCAATCCAGCATGACCGGCGCACTGCTGACGCGTTTGCCGTAGACGCTCGACCAGCGTTGTTTGACAGGCTGTTGGGGCCCGACGGACTCACCGCCGTCGTAGGCCGGCGTGTAGCCGTTGACACCATAGCTGCCGGCACGATACGGGTGGTGAGGACAATACCAGGCCAGGTACGTCCCACCGGCCCCCGTCAGGCTGGTCTGGCGTTTGGCCGACGGGCAGAATGCCTCGTAGTCGAAGTTGTCAAGGTAGTACGCGAACTGCTGGGTCCGGCAGCGGTCCCAGGCGTCGCGGTCGCGGAGACGCCCGTCGTTGGTCTGGGCGAGCGTGGCGAAGAGCAACCCCCACTGGTGCAGGTTCGCCTGGCAGACCGTGGCCCGGCCTTGCTCGCGCGCACGTCGCACGACCGGCAACAGGATCGCCATCAGCACCGCGATAACCGCAATGACAACGAGCAGTTCGATGAGCGTGAAGGCCGTTGGTCGGGTGCGCCTGCACGAGTGGAGACCCTGGCATGTCCGGCTGTCTGCCATAAAGTGTCCTGCCAAAGCAGATACATTGTATGTCGCCCATACCACCGATGCAACCGGAATGTATCGAGAACGACGTATTCGGTGGCAGGATGGACGTCAGATGCCCCTATCCCGAGCCGGGCGGGAATTCTTCTTGAAGGAATGGCCTGAATATATACACTCCGGGAGCGTCTACGGTGATAGCGGTGTGGCTCGCGCAGGTACTGATGGCCTGGAGGGGCCCGCCGGACCAAGGGGATGCTCGCATGTCCCAGGTATGCGACACGACTATGTTGCGGGCCCGTCGGCCGCCTACGCCGGCAGCGGCGGCCGCGACGCCGGGGCACGCGGTTGTGTGTCACGCCGTCGTGCTCTCGATATGCGCCGCGGCCCTGGTCGGCTCGTTCGTGCTCAAGCCCGATGAGGACGGGCTGTCTTTGTTTGGCTATCGGTGGCCTCTGCACTGCTGGCTGCACGAGACGTTCGGTGTGAAGTGTGCCCTGTGCGGGCTGTCGCGCTCGTTTTGCAGCCTGGCACGCGGCGACGTCGCCGCCGGCCTGGGATTCCACCGCCTCGGCCCGGCTGTCTTCGCGCTGTTCTGCTTGGAGGTCCCCTACCGCATCTACGCCATCGCCATCAACCCCAAGCCCATCGGCGCGAGACTGGCCCGATTCCATGTCACGCTGGTTCTGATCGTCGGTGCGGCGCTCTTCGCCAATTGGTTGCTCACCTTGGGAGAATTGATCGCATGAACCCACGGCAATCGTACGTCAGCGTGGTCGAGCCTGTCAGCCCGGCCGTCGAGAGAGTCAAAACGGTGCTGTTTCGACCCTTCGATCTGGGCCGGTGGTTCATCATTGGCTTTTGCGCCTGGCTGGCCAGCCTCGGAAACCCCGACGGCGGCAACCGCGGAGGTGTAAGGGTCAACAGCCGGGGTGGAGGATTCCACGACTTTCCAACCGACATCCGCGAGGGAATCGAGGAGGTTAGGTACTATATCATGGGCAACCTCGGCTGGATCATTCCCGTAGGTGTCATAGTGCTTGTCCTGGCGGTCGGGGTCGGATTTCTCCTGGTCTGGCTGGGCAGCCGGGGGCGCTTCATGTTCCTCTATTGCGTCGCGCAGAACAAGGCAGAGGTCAAGAACCCCTGGCGCCAGTTCCGCCGGCACGCCAACAGCCTGTTCGCTTTCAGGATCGTCGTGGGGATTCTCTGCTTCCTAGCGGTCGCAGCGTTCATCATCCCGGCCCTGGTGACGATCTACGTGCTGAAGGTCACGCTCGGCTCTACGGCCCTGTCCATCCTGGGCATCGTAGCCTACATCGCGTCTTTCGTCACCGTCATGATGCTGTTCGGGATCATCGGCAAATTCACCAAGGATTTCGTCGTGCCGATCATGTATTTGCACACCGCAAGCTGCCGGCAGGCGTGGGCCATGCTGCTCGACCTGCTTGCCGTCAACAAGATGCGTCTTATCCTATATCTCCTCTTCCAAATCGTCATCGTCGTGGCCATCATGACGATTGTGATCGGGCTCGGCTGCGCCACCTGCGGCTGCGCGTGCTGTTTCTTCGCGCTGCCCTATGTCGGCACCGTGGCTTTTCTGCCCATTCTCGTATTCCTGCGGGCGTATTCGCTCTACTACCTGGCACAGTATGGGCCGCAGTTCAATGTGTTCCCCTCCTTGCCACAGGCAACTGCTCCTATGACGGAGCCGTTAACCTGAATGGGGCTTCATCTCGCGCGGGCGCTGAAGTCCTCTTGGCGGACGCCGCGATACAGCGTCACGGTGTACTCGAAGGTCTTCTGCGAGCGGGGCGCCAGGTCGAGCGTAAACTTGACCGTGTCGAGGTCCACTTTCTCGTAGTTGTCGATCTGACCGCTACGGTTGATGTCCCAGGCCGACGTGTCGAAGTTGCGCCTGATCTCGACCTTGACAGCCGTATCACGCGTGTTGCGGGCCTCGACCTTGAACGTCTGGATGTCGTCCCAGCCGGAGACATTCCGTCGGCTGTCGAAGCGGTAGTTGTCGGTCTTGTATTCCATCAGGACCGGCTCGACCACGACGTCCTGGACCGGGCCGAGATTTAACTCGACCTCTTCGTTGACAGGGATGTACTTGAACGACGATTGGCCTTCGTAGGACAGGTGCTTCTGGTCGTCCACGCCGCGATAGACCTTCAGCGTTCCGTCGGGAATGGGGGTCTCGCCCAGCTTGTGCTCTTCATCGTTCTTGAAGCTCAAGAAACGAATCACACTGGGACCATAGCGCTCCTCTTCGTACTTGTAGAGATTAACGACAGGAACGCCGTCTACGTCGAAGCTTTGCAGACGCTTCGACCAACCGGTCGGGATCGTCTCGGTGCCTTCGATCGTATAGAGGAAGTACTCGCTGAGACCTTCCTTGACGATTTCCTTGGGAGGGACCGCAGCCGGCGCGACCATGTCGAGGGTGAGCATCGCGGCCTTCTCCATTTCCCGCTTCACGCCCAAAGCCCTGCCACTTCCACGACCAAAACGGACTGGCTCAACCGGCCGGCCGTACGGGTATTCCCGGCGGGCCAACTCAGCGATCTCGTCGAGGAGGTGGACCTTGCCGACGATCAGGCGGACCTGAGCATTCTCGTAGTCTTCGCCGCTGTTGTTGGTCACGCGGACATAACCCGTCAGGTGCATCGTTTTCTCATCTTGCGAGAGTGTGCCCATGTAGAACGCCCGCCAGGAGAGACCACTGGTCAGGTACGAAATCTCGACGGGGACTTTGCCGCCGACGCCGCTCGTGACATTCCAGAGGCCCAGGTTTCTCACGCGGGGCGGATAGACCAGTTCGGCGACGTCGATCTCGCCGGCGCCGGCCTTGGGCAGCATCTCCAGGCTGGTCGGATCGATCAGCGTGTTCTCCCAGGAGAACTGCAAGGCATTGGCGCCTTGTTTCAGGGTCAGCGCCCTACTCTCGCGCGTCAGCGTCAGATCGGCGGAATTGTAGATTGTCAACTGCACCGTGTCGCGCGCCGGCAGCGTCACCAGGTCCACCTTCGCTATAGCCACTGTCGCCGTAGCGAAGACAACAGCCAACACATGTCGGGATTTCATGCCTCTAACCCTTTCCTCATCTTGCGCGGGCACTCCAGTCCTCTTGCCGGACGCCGCGATACAAGGTCACGGTGTACTCGAAGCTCTTCTGCGAGCGCGGCGGCAGCTCCAGGGTGAACTTGACTGTGTCGAGGTCCACCTTCTCGTAGTTGTCGATCTGGCCGCTGCGGCGCAGGTCCCAGGCGGACGTATCAAAGTTGAGCGTGATCTCGATCTTGACGGCCGTGTCCCGCGTGTTGCGCGCCTCGA
>CAZGRF010000388.1:0-3965 GCA_964527825.1 uncultured Pirellulales bacterium | reverse complement strand
CGGACCTCGGAGAGGAAGTAGCTTTCATTCTTGGCCAAATCGTCGCGGATCCGCACGTCGGTGAGCAAGCGAACGGGCGAGAAAGTCATCTCGCGCGCGGCAACAGCGCAGCCGATCTGGGCGAGAAGCACATTCACCCCGACCATGCGCAGAAAGGTGCTCTTACCCGCGGCGTTGGGGCCCGTGATGACCCACATCCGCTTCGCGCCGGTCAAGTGTACGTCGTTGGGCGTCAGATGCGCCGCCGCGATCAGGGGATGCCGTCCCTCACTGATGGAAACCGTCGTTTCCGACGTGAAGGTGGGATAGCAGACGACCGGCTGCTCGGCCGAGAAGCAGGCCAAGCTGGCCAGCGCTTCGAACTCCGCCATGGCGGCCAAGCCATCGAGAATACGTTCGCGATTGGGCACGACACGCGCCAGAATCGCCTCGCCTACATGCAGATCGTAAAAGACCACGACATTCAGCAGACTCCGCCCCAGGCCGCCGAGCCCCATCCACCCGAGCCGCTCACACAACGATGGGATTTCTCCCCGTGTGACAACATCGTCAAGACACTGCCTCAGCGCGCTCAGCGCGGTCTCATCAGGAAGGTTCTCGCGCGCATGTCGCGCGTGCAGCAGCAATCCGCGCAACACCCGCGAGAGCTCGACCCAGGGCAGCACCGACGCCTTCAGTTGGGCGAGCATGGGCCGGACGAAGCGCGCGATCAGCATGTTGAAGACGATCAATAGGAGAAGGAAACGCACCCATGTGTAGTATCCGCTGAGGATCTGCGCGAGTCCGTACGCAAAGCCGAGACCACTCACGAGCGACCACGCTCTTATGCACTTCGAGGCTGTGCGGTGGGCATTGGGGGCCGTCTCACGCAGAAGCCGCACGAGCATGTCCAACTGCCTCGACCGGGTGCGGAGAGGCAGGACCGAGGCCATGACGTCAATGCGCTGCTTGTCGTGCCGGGCCAGCCAACGGACGGCCCGCTGACGTCGCTGGATGTGCTCGCCCGACAGACAGGGCCCGTCCAGCATGTCACGCAGCCGCCGACCGCCAGCCTCGGTCGAGGTGCGATTGAGCAGACCGAAGATGCCCACGGGGCCGGAGTAGAGATCGAGATCGTCCCGCTCTTGATCGGTCAGCGGCCATGTCGGCCCGGATTCGACGAACGCGGACAACGCCATCGCCAGCTCGGGGGGATTCTCCGGCCGCTTCCAACCGCGCACCGGCCGGCCTTCCTCGACGCTGGCATGAAGCGATTCGCCCACGACCGTCAGAAGCCGCTCGATCAGCGCGCGTTTGTCCTTCCACTCGATATGGCGCGCGACCGTATGGCGAAAGACGGCCAGAGCAGGCAACGCAACCAAGACCGTGAGCAGCAAGCCGTACGCAAAGCCGACGCCGGCAAGGACCACCGCGCAGACGAGAAAGGTCGCCAGCCGCAGCCACGACCAGCGGACTTCGAGACGAACGTACTCGGTCAGGTCGCGCTCGAGCGTCTCTCGATAGGCGATCAGACGCTCAACGCAGGACCCAGCGCTGCGGCCTGAGCGCTCCGCGTCGCCGGCATGAGAATGGGTTTTCGAGTTCGTGTGCGTCACGCGCACATAGATATCACGCGCCCCAAGACAATGCAAGAGATGGCGAGAACGCCACCGGTTCCGCTGCGCCCGCCCCGCGTTGGCGATGTCATCTTGCGTGCCGCCGCGATCCGATGCACAATGCACCTATTGCAAGGGTACGTTGAACACTCGGGATGCTCGAAGATGATTGGACAAGAGAAGACGACAAGGCTCACGCGGGCTGGCATTCACGTCGTGGTGGGAACCGCCCTCGCGCCGCTCATCGAAGGCGTGCTGCTGTTTGCTGCGGCCGGGACGATGGCCCTGCCGAGAGCATGGTCCTTTCTCGGCCTTTGCTTTCTCGGCATGTTCGGCCAAATCGCGATAGTCGCAGCCGTCAATCCCGAACTGGCCAACCGACGGGGCCAGTGGAAAAGAAGAAAGGACACAAAGCGGTGGGACAAGACCCTACTGGTCGCGTACGGCCTGCTGGCCTTCTACGCACTTCCGGTCGTCATGGGCTTGGACGTCGGCAGATGTCACTGGTCGAATCTCGGCGTGTGGTCCGCGATATCGGGAACGGCCCTGTTTGCTTTCGGCACGGTTCTCATTACCTGGGCCATGCTGGTCAACACCCACTTCGAAGTGACCGTCCGCATTCAGCACGACCGCGACCATCGGGTGATAACCGCCGGGCCGTATGCCGTCGTGCGGCACCCGGGCTACGTGGGAGCGAGCCTCTGGGCACTCTCCACTCCGCTGATCGTCGGCTCGGCCTTCGGTCTGATCCCGGCAGCACTGGCCGTACTTGCCCTGGTGGCAAGGACCCGCCGCGAGGATGACATGCTGCACCGCGAGCTGACGGGCTATGCCGACTACGCCGCCCGGGTCCGCTACCGCCTCCTCCCGGGCATCTGGTAAATCCCCGGTCCAGCGACGAAAGACGCCACCGGCCTCTCTGCTCCTCCGGACGTCGTGGCGCTGCCGGCCGTAGCTGGCGCCGCGTCGCATCTCTTCGAGCGTAGACACGCGACAAGCCCATGAGGCACCCTCGGCAATTCACCGGTCCGGGCCTTTGCCCGTCGGGCTGAATGTGCTATAATCCTATAGGCACCTGTAGAAGTGGCCGACCAGCCGACGCCGAGATCAGACAACCGTTTGCCCCAACCGGAGGGTCAGGCCAGAGAAGGTCGGTGCCGTCACGCCGCCGAGGGCGAGAAATGAGCTTGTGGCACAACATTGCCGAGCTGATGGACTACTACATCCCTTCCCTGCCGACGGTCTACTGGATCGACATCACCCGGCTGTGCGACCTCCGCTGCGTCATGTGTCCCCAATCGCACGGACTCGTGGACTATCCGGCTGAGATGTCATGGGACACGTTCAAGCGGATCATCGACGACGTGGGCGCGAATCGCCCCCTCATCAAGCTCTACATGTCGGGCGAACCACTCCTGCACGAAGGTCTCTTCGAGATGATCGCATACGCCGACCGGCAAGGCTGTCGGACGATGGTTCACACCAATGCCACGCTCATGACGCCAGAAATGTCGGAGAACCTGCTGTCCTCGTCGTTGACTTTTCTTTCCTTCTCCTTCGACGGTTGCAGTGCGGAGGTCTACGAACGCTTGCGCCCGCCGGCCAAATTCGAGGAGGTCCGATCCAACATCGCACAATACCTCGCTCTCCGACGCAAGTACGGCCACGGCCCGCACACATCGGTCGAGATCATCCGCATGCAGGACACGGAGGACCTCCTGCAAGACTTCGTCGAGCAGTGGAAGACGAGCGGCGTGGACGAGGTTCACGTGGCCGACTGCATGACGTGGCTCGGCTGCGTCAAGGACAGACGCACTGAGCGTCCCTCGGCCGAGGCCGGATACAAACCCTGCGCCGCCCCGTTCCGGCACGGCTGCATCCTCTCCGACGGCACCGTCGTTCCCTGCTGCATGGACGTCAATGGAAAGATGCCGCTGGGGAATGTCACCGACCAGAGCTTCGGCGATATCTGGGCCGGCAACGCTTACCGGCAACTGCGCCTGGCTATGCTCACCGCCAGCTTCCTGGAAGGGTCGATCTGCGAAGGCTGCTACAACACCGTCCGCGAAGTGAACCACACCGGGACATGAGACGCGACCAGCGGTCGAAACGAGGCGCGCAACCGCTGGACGACCCACGAGCCGTTTCGAATTGTAGCCCGCGTTAGGAGCGTGAGCAGCCGAAATGCTGACGGTCACGTAGAATCCCGTCGCGGTTTTTGCTTGCAATTGGCGACAATGTTGACCACAATGGCGGCAGGTGGGGATGGCGTGCTCTCGGCCGGTGCGGGACGCTGGAGCCAGAGACGGCTATGCCTCCGGGTCGGGCACGCATCTGAAAGGAGGCTTCGCATGAGCAGAGAGAAGCATC
>CAZGRF010000387.1:0-3968 GCA_964527825.1 uncultured Pirellulales bacterium | reverse complement strand
TCTGGCTCGGATAGTCGTACCGCCTTCTCGTCTCGAGTTCCCACGGGCCAAGCATCGTCTTCCCCCGACAAAGCTCAGACACTTGAGGCAATCTCGTCGAGGGATCGACGAAGAGCACCCACTTCTGAGGTACTGCTCCGTTCGAGGCCATCGCTTCCCAAATGAGCTCATAGACCTCGGAAACGCCGTTCGATGTGGCGTTGTCACCGGCTACGGGCTGCAGTTCCGCATCGAGACGGACATTCTTAAGAGAGAACTCCAGGTATTGACGCATCGTCTCCTCGAGATCAGCACGCTCTCTTTCATCGAGATCGACAGACTCCGTGCTCGTTCTGTTCGCGCCAACAACCGTCATGCGGCCCCCGGTCAAATCGTACACCGTCCGCTCCCGACGACTCTCCGAGATGACCGTCCCTCCAGCGCGTGAGATCCAGAGCTCGTGTATCGGTTCGATCTCATCCGCGACGAATGTCGAAATGTGGATGGTTGGCACGCTCGCAAGAATACGGTTGACTTGACGGACGCTCAGACCTGACGCGGAGGGCGTACTCATCCAGAAAAGGACCGCCAGCGGGATTATAGCCGCGGCGGGAAATGCAGTCCTCAGAAGCGTCTTGACGACCGGATGGGAGGCGCCACGACGCAGCGCGGCCCGCACCCCAGGCTCGCGACGAATGACCTCAACGTCTATCGGGTGCCCGGCATACAGGCCCTCAGTCTCCTCGCACGCCTCCTGACCGACGGGCTTCGTTGTATACACCGTGGCCACATCCGAGTCGGCGCGCTCGGCGATGCCATACACGATGCGGTGAAGGGCCTGCATCTTCTCCAGACACCGGACGCAGGACCGCAGGTGCGCGCTGGCGACCTTCTGTTGTCGGCTGGTCGGCACGCTATCCGTTCCCGCGCGCCCATACGGGACGACGCAGTCGAAGATGTCGGCAAACGACACGTCGTGCCCGCAGACGTCATCTTGATCGGCACAGCCGCACCGCAGGCGGTCGAGCAATCTCTGCCGGTACTCATACACACTTCCGCGACAACTGCGACAACGGCACAGATGCTGCAAAATCTCCGCGTCAACGCTCTCCAGCGCGGCCGAACCGAAAAGCGCCGCCGCCGACTGGGCTTCCCGACAAGTCCGAGAATCGCTCCCCGAGCCTTCCGCGTAGAGCCGGCTGAGCCTGGTCAACTGCGCGCTGTCGAGGCGAAGCTCTCTCAGGGCAGTCAGGTCCGCGGCACATGCGGCGCAATGATCCACGTGGACCGTCACAGGGGTCGGTATCTTCATCTTCAGCGATGGTATCAGCAGGCTCGGGAGCAGCGGCTTGGCCTGCGCGCAATTGACCTGTCCGCCGAGGTGCTCAAAATGAAGCTGCAATTCGGCGATCAGCTCCCGGTCGGCCTCGGCTCCGCCGCGCTGACTTGCACCTTCCGCCTCGGCCAGCACCTCACCCAAACGGCGCACTTGGCGGCCACAATGCGCGCATCGCCCGATGTGATCGACCACAAACGACGGAATGGATGGGTCTTTCGGGTCGAGCAGAAAATCGTGGTAGTACGCCGCCGCATCCTCGCAGGCACGGTTTCGGTCAAAAACCACCATCCGTATCCCTCATTCAACCGCCAAATCTCTGCGGAGCTGCCTCAAGCCCGCAGAAAGATACCGACTCACAGTGCGCTTGTCCACGCCCATCTCAGAAGCAATCTCGGCAATGCTGTAACCGTCTCGGTATCGCAGCACAATCGCCTCTGCTTCCCGTTGTCGCAACTGTCGGGTCAGACATCTGAACGCCGATTCTCTTTCGCCAAACAATAGTATGGCGTCTTCCGGCGTCGATTTGTTGATAGAAATCCGGATTTCCTGTGCATATTCTGCCAAGCAGTGCTGGTGTTTGTCCTGCCGGCGCGTGAAGTCGATGATGTCGTGGGTAATCGCCCGATAAAGATAGCCTTTGACATTCCGCACATCCACCGGCACGGGCTCGCGAACCAGCGAGAGGAAGAACGCCTGGTAGAAGTCGTCCTCGCGGAACTGATTCTTGGCCTGAAAGTGGATTACGGCACGAATAAAGCTCCCGTACGCGGTAAAAAGGGCAGCCGCTTTTCGGACTGCTTCTTTGCGATTCTCGCCGTTTCGACGACGTCGCGCCACAGACATACTCCCGCTCATCCTGGCCCGGCGGACGGCCAAACCGCCGCTGTGAAAGACTTCTGCATCTTTTCAGGGCATCAGATTCATATTATAGCACGTGGCCCAACAATAGCAACACTTCGGCATCGCCATTTGGCCCAATTTGCACATTTATCCCATCCCCACGCCCCGAGCGGCGCCCGACCGGGCCGCCACGACCTGCTGTCTGTATCGGCAAGATGCACCGATTCTCCGCACAGTTCGAGAAAACCTTTGATAGTGGCGGTCGCTGATACGGGTCCATCTCAGACGGTTGGGATGGTTACGGAATTATGGCAGGGTGCGAATCTTCGGGTGTGTCGGTCGTTCTTCTGTGCAAGAGCGACAGGTGGCCCGGAAGAGCCCGAAAAGCCATGATTCACCGGAATGACCAAAGGGCCCCAAGTAGCATGGGCGTCTCGCCCATGTATTCCGGATCACGGGCAAGATGCCCGTGCTACGGTGGGGACCAGCAGGTGGTAGTGATTGCCCATCAGGACGTAAGCGTACACGGCCAGCGAGAACCGCTGCGCGCAGCGCCCGAGCCGCGTCAGGAAGCCTTCGTAGTCCCGCACGTCGCGGAAGATCGCCCGCCGCTCGTTGCCCCGGTTCAGTACGTGATAGAACGTGTCTTCCCGATCGATCCGCAAAGGTCACGACATGCCGACACGCTGACGAGCTGACAGGCTTACGTCGAGTCGATAGTTCCTAATTCGAGATGTGACCCCGTTTCTCCCCCCAAAGCCAGGGCTCAACTCGCTTCGTCCGTCTTCTGGTTTTGGGTTAATCCATATATGAATCTGGTCGATAATCAATCGGACTTTGCGAGAAATGAAGACTTGTTGGGAGCAGAGAAATGGACCAGGGAACGATTATGTTTCTGAGCAGGATACTGCTGGCTTCGTTGTATGTTGTTCCGGCAGTCATTACCGCGCTACTCGGATACAGGCTCTACAAGAATGGCGCCGGATTCGGTCGCGACCACTTGCAGTTAAAATGGAAAGACTTCGAGGCACACGCAGGTTCGGTCGGCTCTGTGATAATGTTAACTGCGTGTGTTTGGGTCGTGCCTGCCGCATTGGCGATACCCAGCTATGAGAACGGGCCCATTCATATATCGAACTCGGTCTATGATTTCAAGGCTCCGCTCATGGAAATTCGCCCGACTGCCTCTCTCGCTTCTGTAATGTCCGATCCGGACGCCTTGCAGGGTTATCTTAGCAAAGCCATTGCAGAGGCAAATGCAAGCCCCGATAGGACTCTGGAACTCAACGGCCAACCGGCACACTACGTCGCCGATTCCATTAGTGTCAACGCGGTTGGTAACGGTACTTACTTCCTAAAGGCAGGCGTGAAAGCTGTAGGGTCTCTGGGCGAAGTGTCCTTCGCAGTGGAGGCCCACGACAACAAGATCACGTTTCGACCGTGGCACGTTTCCGGGCTGGTTTCGCCAAACGGTGACCCTAACAGCGTACGATTGCCCGATGGAAATGGAGGGTCTAGTTCGTCGACCCCTGAGCCCCTTCCGTTGCCAGACAGGGACCAGGAGTCCAATTCGACGAAACCAGCGCCACTACCAATGCCAGGCGAGAACGGCGAATCCAATACCCCAAAGCCGTTGCCCCTTCCATCTGGGCAATAGCGCGCACTGTGACAAACCACCAAGGTCCTCGTCAGTCGTGCAATAAGATGAAACAAGGGGGGAGCGGGGGAACGGGGGTCAGATCTCGAATTAGGAATTACTCGTGCGCGAGTGTGTGTGCGGATGCGGCGCCGGGTCCAGAGAGCGTCGCGT
>CAZGRF010000386.1:0-3977 GCA_964527825.1 uncultured Pirellulales bacterium | reverse complement strand
CGACACGTATCCATCTGGGTTACACGAAAATCACTGCACCCATCTCAGGAAGGATAGGGAGATCCAACGTCACCGTGGGCGCCATCGTGACCGCGTATCAGCCTCTGGCCCTGACAACGATTCAACAACTGGACCCCATCTATGTGGATGTGACCCAATCTATTGCTGAACTCCTGCGCCTGAAGCGCCGCCTGAAGGACGGTCGGCTTAACCTTGACGGAAGGAACCAGAATAAGGTCAGTCTTATCCTGGAAGAGGGCACGGCATACCTGCTGGAAGGGACCCTTCAGTTTCGCGATGTGACCGTGGATCCGATGACAGGGTCTGTGATCTTGCGCGCGGTCTTTCCGAATCCGGAAGGCATCCTTTTGCCGGGGATGTTCGTCCGCGCTGTGGTAAAGGAGGGCGTCAGTGAGCAGGCCATCCTCGTGCCGCAGCAAAGCGTCTCCCGTGACCCCAAAGGGGACCCCTCCGTGCTGATTGTGGACGACGAAGCCAAGGTCCGCCAACGGATGATCACGATCGATCGTGCGGTTGGGAACAGATGGCTTGTTTCGTCGGGGCTCGATTCCGGCGATCGAGTGATTGTCGAAGGCGTGCAAAGGGCGCGACCCGGCGCTTCGGTGAATGCGGTGCCGTTTGACGCAGGCCAGGGGGATGGCCCGGCAACTCAAAACAACGACGAGCCCTCATCACCAACGAACTAAGCGGAGACAGCCATGTTATCGAAATTCTTTCTTGATCGTCCGGTTTTCGCCTGGGTTATCGCCATTTTCATCATGCTGCTGGGCGCACTGGCCATCTACAACCTGCCGATTGCGCAATATCCGAACATTGCTCCTCCTTCCATCCGGATCTCCGCCACGTACCCGGGGGCATCGGCGGAAACGGTAGAGAACAGCGTCACCCAGCTCATAGAACAGAAGATGACGGGACTGGACGGCATGCTCTACCTCTCCTCCACCAGCGATTCCTCGGGCAGCTCAACGATTCAACTGACCTTCGCGCCAGGCGTGGACCCGGATATTGCCTGGACCAAGGTGCAGAACAAGCTGCAGCCGGCCATGGCCAGCCTGCCTCAGGTAGTCCAACAGATCGGTGTGCAGGTCAACAAGTCAACCCGCAACTACCTCATCATCGTGGGCCTGATTTCAGAAGACGGCAGCATGGACTCGTTCGATGTCGGCGACTATGCCAAGTCGAATCTGGAAAGCGTCCTGGCCCGCGTGCCTGGGGTCGGCGAGGTCGAAATGTTCGCCAAGGAATACGCCATGCGTGTCTGGTTGAACCCGGGCAGACTCACGGACTACCACCTTACTGTGGCAGACGTGATCGCGGCCTTGAAAGCTTACAACGTGCAGGTCTCCGCCGGGCAGTTCGGCGGCTCCCCGGCCTTGGAAGGTCAGCGATTGAACGCGCCCATCGTTGTCCAGAACCTCCTGCAGACACCGGACGAATTCGCAGCTATTCCGCTGCGTACGAATCCGGACGGTTCCATAGTGCGCGTTCGCGATGTGGGCCGTACGGAGTTGGGAACGGCCATCTATGACGTCGACATCAATTACAACGGTCTTGCCACAGCGGGAATGGCCATCCGGCAAACTCCCGGTGCCAACGCATTGAATACGGCCAACGCCATCAAGGCAAAGATGAAGGAAATGAGCTCCAATTTCCCCACGGGGATGAAAGTGGTCTACCCTTACGACACAACTCCGTTCGTCAAGGTAGCCATTGCCGAGGCGGTCAAAGCCTTGCTCCAGGCCATCGTGCTGGTTTTTCTGGTCATGTGGCTCTTCCTGGGAAATATCCGGGCTACCCTGATTCCCACCATTGCCGTGCCGGTGGTGCTTCTCGGCACGTGCGCCGCGCTGGGAGTATTCGGATTCTCCATTAACATGCTGACCATGTTCGCCATGGTGATCGCCATCGGACTCCTGGTGGACGACACGATCGTGGTCGTGGAAAACGTGGAACGCCTGATGCGCGAAGAGAGACTTTCACCGCGGGACGCTACGGCCAAGTCCATGGGACAGGTCACCAGCGCCCTGATCGGCTTCGCGCTGGTGCTGTCGGCCTTGTTCGGTCCCATGGCGTTCTTTCCCGGCTCCACAGGCATCATCTACCGCCAGTTTTCCGTCACCGTGGTAGCATCCATGATTCTCTCGGTGAGCGTGGCCTTGATCCTGACGCCGGTGCTTTGCGCAAACATCCTTAAGCCCGTGCCCAAAGGGCACGAAGCAGCGGAAGGCGCGATTCGGATCCTGCGCCCCTTCTTCCTTTGGTTTGATCGCGCGTTCTACCGGTTCCGCGACGGGTTTGTGAATCTTGTAGGGTACGGCATCGCCCGGAAACTGCGCTTTGTGGCCGTGTACATCATTATTGTGGTCGGCCTGGGATTCATCTTCATGCGTATGCCGAGCAGCTATCTCCCGGATGAGGATCAGGGCACCCTCCTCTCCCAGATGATCCTGCCCGCCGGTTCCACTCTCGAGCAGACCGAAGAGGTCGCGGAAAGGGTCCGACACTATTTCCTGGAGCAGGAACAGGACGCAGTGGACTCCTGTATGACGATTACCGGAGCCGGGTTTTCGGGCCGGGCGCAGAGCAACGGCATGGTATTCGTCAAGCTGAGGGAATGGGATCTGCGCGACCGGCCGGAGCTGAGGGCGAAGGCTGTCGCGAAGCGGGCCACGAGGAAGTTTGCAGAATTACCCAATGCCATGGTATTCGCCTTTCCACCGCCCGCCATTGCCGAACTGGGCACGTCCATCGGCTTCGATTTCCAACTGGTGGACCGCGGAGGCAACGGACAAGAAGCCTTGATGGAAGCCCGTAATCAGCTCCTCGGCATGGCGGCACAAGATCCGAGGTTGACGAGCGTGAGGCCCAACGGCATGGAAGATGTGCCCGAGTACCGGGTGGATGTCGACTGGGAAAAGGCCGGCGCACTGAGTCTTCCGATCCAGTCGATTCACACCACCATCTCGGCGACCTTCGGCAGCGCCTACGTCAACGACTTCATTCAGCGCGGCCGCGTCAAGCGCGTCTATGTCCAGGCGGACGCGCCCTACCGAATGTTGCCCGAAGATCTGGATAAGCTGTACGTTCGCAACACGGCCGGGAAGATGGTCCCCTATGCGTCGTTTGCATCCGGCCGCTGGACAACCGGATCGCCCCGGTTAGAGCGCTTCAATTCGTTCCCGACCATCAACCTGTGGGGCGAGCCGACGCCGGGGCGAAGCTCCGGCGAGGCCATGGAGGCCATGGAAGAGCTGACAGCCAAACTACCCAAGGGTTTCGGCTACGACTGGAGGGGGCTTTCGTACCAGGAGAAACAGGCTTCGGCCCAGACCGGTATGCTCTATACCTTCTCCATCCTGATCGTGTTCCTTTTCCTGGCAGCTTTGTACGGAAAATGGGACATTCCTTTCGCCGTTTTATTGATCTTACCGATGGGGGTCGTCGGCGGTTTTATAGCCACAAACTTGCGAGGGCTTCCGAGCGACGTCTATTTCCAGATCGGCTTGTTGACGACGCTCGGGCTGGCCACCAAAAACGCCATACTCATTGTTCAGTTCGCCATGGCCGGGGTGGCGCAGGGGGCCAGCGTGGATGAGGCCGCGCTCAATGCGGTGCGGCTGCGGCTCCGACCAATCCTGATGACCTCGTTGACGACCGGCCTGGCCGTATTGCCGCTGGCCCTCAGCACAGGTGCGGGCGCAGGCGCTATGAATGCCATTGGCACGGTGGTGCTCGGCGGGATGATTACCGGCACGATTCTGGTGGTCATGTTTGTGCCGCTGTTTTATGTGCTGATCGAGAAGATCTTTGGCAAACAAAGGAAGCGTGAAGAGGCCAAGCGTGCTGAAACAAATCCAACAGAGGATCGATGAGATGTATAGACACCTGTTTTTTCTAGTGATTGGAATAGGCCTTGTGCTGGGCGGCTGCACCCTTATGCCTGAATACACGAGGCC
>CAZGRF010000385.1:0-3980 GCA_964527825.1 uncultured Pirellulales bacterium | reverse complement strand
CAGCGGCGTACCCGCGCGCGGAGGAGCGACGCGTGGAGATCGTCAAGGCGGCCGGGTTCAACGCTATTCGCTGCGCGCACAATCCGCCCTCGACCGCGTTTCTGGAGGCCTGTGACCGCTTGGGTATGCTGGTCATTGACGAAGCGTTCGACCAATGGAACAGGAGGAAGAATAGGCAGGACTATCATCTGTATTTTGATGAATGGTGGCAGCGGGATATCGAGAGCATGGTGCTGCGCGACCGCAATCACCCCAGCGTTGTCATGTGGAGCATCGGCAATGAAATCCCGGAGCAACGCTCGCCGCAAGGCGCGGAGACCGCGGCTTCGCTGGTGGCCCACGTCAAGTCCCTGGATGACACCCGCCCGGTGACCATCGGCGCCAATATGGCCGGTCCGGCCGGCGATGCCCTGTTCGCCCATCTGGACGCCGTGGGCTACAATTATCAACTGGCGCACTATGCCGCAGACCACACCCGTGTCCCTGAGCGCGTCATGCTCGCGACGGAGTCCTTTCCGCAGGACGCCTTTGACTACTGGGCCCCGGTGGAGGCGCATGCTCACGTGATCGGCGACTTTGTCTGGACGGGTTTCGACTATCTCGGCGAGGCCTCCATCGGCTATGTTGGCCCCGCGTCGAACTGGTCGATGGGACCCTACCCCTGGCACTTGGCCTATTGCGGTGACATCGACGTCTGCGGCTTCAAGCGACCGGCAGCCTACTATCGTGACGTGCTTTGGCAAACCGGACGCAACAGGGTCTCCGCCTTTGTCCGGAGCCCGGCTCCATCTCTGCCCGGTTATGATCCCAAGCGCAGACAGCTTTGGGTGTATCCGGATATTCATCCCCATTGGACCTGGCCCGGACACGAAGGCAAACCTCTCGACGTCGTCGTCTATAGCGCTGGTGACGAGGCTGAGCTCTTTCTGAACGGGGTGAGTCTGGGCCGGAAACCCACCTCGCGTGACGCCAAATACACGGCTACTTGGCAGGTTGCGTATGCGCCGGGCGAACTGAAGGCTGTGGGCCACCGCGCCGGTCGCGCCGATTCTCAGTGGGTCCTCAAGACTGCCGGCCCGCCTGCCAGGCTCCGCCTCAGTGCGGATCGCACTGCGATCGAAGCCAACGGCCAGGATCTCTCCTACGTTACCGTCGAAGTGCTCGACGCGCAAGGCATCCTCGTCCCCCAGGCGGAGAATCTCATCCGGTTTGAGGTTCAGGGGCAAGGCGTGCTCGCCGGCGTCGGCAACGGCAAACCATACGGCACCGAGAGCTTTCAGAGACCCCAGCGTACCGCCTTCAAAGGGCGGTGCTTGGCGGTGTTGAAATCCACCACCCAAGCGGGCGCGATCAGGTTGACTGCCACTTCCGACGGACTCGCCTCGGATTCCGTGGTGGTCCGCGCAGAATAGAAGCGCATACACCCAACTCTCACCGAGCCCGCGGATACTCACTGGAAGCCAGGTTATCTCATGGGCCTCTATCCGGTGCGATCACTGACCGTTGTTCACAGAAGGCGCTAGCCTGTAAAGCGCGATGTCATCCACGTAGACTCGGCCCTTGGCAAGACTGCCATCCACGCCGATACTCAGCGTCGTCACGCTGCTGACCTCCCGAGCGCTCAGATCGACCGTCCATTGGGTCCAGGATGGTTCGGCAAGATCCGCAGGGTCGCCGTCGTAGGGAACCTCGGTGTCATTGATCCTCAGGTACAATTGGCCGGTGGTGTTGTCACTCTGGCCCTGGAAATACAGCACCAGCACTTGTGCGCCGCCTCGGGTCCAGTCCTGGGGAGGCTCGAACGTGCGCGTGGCCTCTGAATGACTGACGCCACCCTTGCCATAGTAGAGCGGCATAGACTTACCGCCGCCGTGGACTGCCGTTTGCTCCACATAGGGCGGGTCATCATGGCCTGCCTGCGAGCCATTGGTGTCATCGTTATAGCCGTCGCGCCAGGTGTTGAAGATTTCGTGGCCGTCGCCGCCACTGTAGCTCTCAAAGTCATCTACGACAAACGAGTCCTGTGTGGTGAAGTGCCACACGTCGCCGGCCCATAAGACGACCGGTTCGGCCTCGTTGACCTCGTTGATCTTCCAGTGGTACGTCGTCTCGAGATCGAGAGCGCCGGGACCATAGGCGCTGGTGGCGACGATGTCGACTGGAACTGTGCCGTCGGCTACCGCTTGCTCATCCGTGCCGAAATAGACCTCGTGAGACACTGCGTCGCGGCCTGCACGCCAGGTCAGGACCACGTCGGTGTCTACTCCTTCAGCTCCCGATTCCGGACGGGGTTTGCGCGCCCGCGTCGGGATGTACAGGAATCGGACCTCGCTCAGCCCGTGAACGCCGAAAGTGTCCCAACTGCTGTTGACCACCAGTCGGACGCACCGCGCCGCCACGCCCTTAAAGTCTATCGTTGTGTTGGCCGTGTAATCGGGGGCTGACGATCCTTGCAGGAACGTGAACTCGCCCAACGCCGTCCAGCTCTTCCCGTCCGACGAGTTATCCCTAAAAGCTCTGCTGCCTGCTCAAGTGTCAGGCCGACAAAGTAGCGTAGCTTCACGAGTTCAGCAGTTACAGGTTCATCCCTAGCGAGCCTTGTCAAAGCCTCATCCAAGGCCAAGATATCTTCTGAGGGACCTTCGACAGCAAGTATATCCTCATTCAAATCAGCCCTTCTGTGTGCGCCGCCTCGTTTCAGGGATTGTTTGCGCCGGGTGTTCTCTATAAGGATACGACGCATGGCTTCGGCAGCGGCAGTGAAGAACTGTGTCCGGCCACTCCAGTTCTGAGCTTCTGAGCCAACCAACCGAATGTACGCTTCGTGGACAAGGGCAGTTGCTTGAAGTGTCTGGCCGGGCTTTTCTCGTGCCATCCTTCTTGCAGCCAGACGACGCAACTCCTCATAGACCAGAGGAAGCAATTGATCCACAGCCTTGGGATCTCCCCCTTCAATCGCATTCAAGATACGCGTAACGTCACTCATGCCGACTTCCAGCCGTCCAGGGTTCCTGAGGTGACCTATTCTCGGAGAATGGTGGGGAGATTTCAAAGGTGCAAGACCGCCGAATGCCTGGTGGTCACAGACGTGGGCGCGCGGAGCAGCCCCAACTTTGACATGCCCGAAACATGGCCACGTTCTCGCGAGCCGGGGCACACAACCCGGCCACAACCCAAGAACCCATTACCTGCCAATCCCACAAAAACATGCTCTTGATAAGCTCATTTTTGGCAATTACTTATGGATGAGGCAAGCGGCGTACATCGGATTCAATGACCGAGCTTGATGCCCCCCATGGAGAGGCTGATCGCACCCGGCCTGCCGGGCCCGCGAGCCCCCTGGATGTCTCGTCGGTTTCTGATGTCAAGCTCAGGTGCGCCATGTGCGGAGAATCGTTCACCTACGGCACAACCACGAGACCCTCGGCTCAAACGAACAAACCAATCCGCCCGAGCCACGCGGGGCTGGTTAGATGTGGGGCTGGCGCCTGATGCTCACTGGCCTATTGTGTTTGACTCCCCCACATTTTCTGCTGCAAATACCTCCTCTTAAGCCGGTGGGAATCAGTATTCGGTATTCCTTTCTGACTTCTGTCTTCTGTTAATGGCCGATCATTCTGCTCCACTACGATGTGATTCCACAAGTCTGATTTCTAATTCTTGATTTCTGATTTGCTTCCGGCCAAAGGCCGGGCTATGTGAATCCTTCAAAGTCCTTTCTCCTGTGGTGGCTCTTTTCCTTCGTAGAGCATCTTAATCTCGTCCGGGCTGAGGGCGTAACTGTAGATACGAACATCGTCGATGAACATGTCCTTCCAGCCCCTGGGATTCTCCGTAGTCCCTCTGTCATATCGAGGTCCAATGGTCAAGGGCCCAGTATCCATCGGTATACTTCCACAGAAGTGCCCACGATTGGAGGCCCAAGACGCCGAACTGGCGAGTTCGCCGTCGATATAGAAGTCAAACTCTTCACCTTCGTA
>CAZGRF010000384.1:0-4012 GCA_964527825.1 uncultured Pirellulales bacterium | reverse complement strand
CTGAACTTCCTGCCCATTCCTCCCTTCGACGGCGGCCTCATCGTCCTGATGCTGGTGGAGAAGATCAAGGGCTCGGCCCTGAGCGAAAAGGCCCAGGGCATCGTCGCCTATGCCGGCTGGGTGCTCGTGCTCATGCTGCTGTTATACGTGACGTACAACGATATTGTCCGCACTTTTAGCGGTTTCTTCAGTTGAACGGTGGTGTTTGCCGATAAGATTGACAGCAGCAGGTGTGATTCCCGCGACCGGATAAAGGATTTGAAGGTTTTCGCATGTTGGTGGACAAGCAAGCGCGCGAGACGCTCAAGCGCAGCGACCGACAGGTCTACGAGATCATCGAGCCCGTGCGCCAAAGGGCGCTGAGCAGCGAGGAATACCACCGCGGTCTGCCGGCCGAGCTCGAACGGGCCGATGCTGACGTTTACCGGCTCATCGGCGCCGAGTACGAGCGGCAGCAGAACACGCTGCAGCTCATCGCGGCCGAGAACCAGTGCTCGCGAGCGGTCCTGGCGGCGCTGGGATGTGCGGTCCAGAACAAGACGACCGAAGGCTTCGTCGGCGCGCGATTCCACGGCGGCTGCGAGGTCGTGGATTGCCTCGAAGCTCTGGCGATCACCCGGGCCAAGGCGGCTTTCGGCGCCAGGTATGCCAACGTTCAACCTCATTCGGGAACCAGCGCCAATCAAATCGTCCTGACGGCGGTCCTTGACCCCGGCGACCGCGTCCTCAGCCTGGGCATGGACCAGGGCGGCCACGTCTCCCACGGCGCCCGGGTCTCCTGGGCAGGCAGGTTCTTCGAGGTCGAGCAATACCAGGTGGACAGGGACAGCCTTCTGCTGGACTACGACGCGATTCGGCGGCAAGCCCAGCGCTTCCGGCCGAGGATGATCATCTGCGGGGCCAGCGCCTACTCGCGGCTCATCGACTTCGCCCAGTTCCGCGCCATCGCCGACGAGGTTGGCGCGTACTTAATGGCCGACGTCTCGCACATATCAAGTCTAATCATCGCCGGCGCCCATCCGTCGCCGGTCGATTGCGCGCATTTCACGACGACCAGCACCTACAAGCCGGGCGGCCCGCGCGGCGGCCTGATCGTCATGGGCAAGGACTTCGACGCGCCGGTCCAGATGGGCAGCAAATCCGTCCCGCTCTGGGAGCGCATCGAGAAGGCCACCTTCCCCGGCTTCCAGGGGACGCCGTACCTGAACAATATCGCCGCCAAGGCGGTCTTCCTCAAAGAGACGCTTTCCGAAGAGTACCGCGTGAGGCAGTTCAAGATTATCGAGAATGCCCGGACGCTCGCGGCCGAGTTCTGCGGCCTCGGCTATGACGTCCTCACCGGTGGCACCGACAACCACATGTTCCTGGTCGACGTGACGCATCTGCGCGAGGGTCTGACCGGTGTCATTGCGCAGAAGTGCCTCGAAGATTGCGGTATTATCGTCAACATGAACAGGCTGCCCTACGACCATTACAGCGCCAAGGTCACGAGCGGCATGCGCCTGGGCACCCCCATCGTCACGCGCAACGGCATGGGCGCTGCGGAGATGGCGGCGATAGCGCGATGGGTCGACCAGATCCTGACCGGCGTGGAAATCCTGGGCGAAACGCAGTATCGCCTCGACGAATCCTTCCAACACGAAATGGCCGACTCTGTCCGCAGCCTGTGCCACCGTTTCCCCATGCGGTGAGCGACTCGGCCTGTGTTCCCCTTTTGGGTGGCCTTGTCCCACGCACGGCCTTTGCGCCGGACCGTTCAAGTGCACGATGTTCGTCGCCCGTCCGTCCGACCATAGAAAAAGAGGCCATAAGGGGGAAGCTTATGGCCTGTTGGCTTGTAACCGAAATATATGTTCCATCATGTTCTATTCGGTTGTCTTGAGGTGCTCTGGTGGCCCGGAGGCGGTGGCCGGACCCGATTCAACGAGTTCCACTGTCTTAGGAGAAAGGTTGGCACTTCGGTTGTAGATTGGCTGGTGCGTTGGTTGATTTCCAGTGGTGACTGGGCTGATTGCGGACAGATGCACGTGCCGAGGAACAACCACAGTATTTCGGCGACAAACTTCCGTGTCTTCATGGCTCTTTCCCCCAATGCCGCTGCCAATATCGGCGCTGCAGAATGATTTTCCTTAGCGAATTTGTATAGCTCGTGTCTCGTCGTCTCTCCTGATGGTTTGCAGATTATTGGTCGTGGTGGCGATATCAGTATGCCTATCCACTTTTTCTCGGCAGTCTCTTCCGGACTGTGGCGCGCGGGGTTGGGGCGCCGCTGTTATCAGTATTGATACGGGGGACAAGCCGGCGAGAAAAAAACTTCTGTGGCTACAACGCGTTTCGATCTGGAACAGGGTTTCGCAAGATCAGTTTTCGCGCGCCAGCAAGGCCAAGGCAAGCTGCTGCAGGGTGTGAGCGTGCTGCCCGAACGGCTCCAGGGCATGCTGTGCCTCCTGAGCCAATTTCCGCTCCAGCTCCTTGGACTTCTCGATGCCGACTACGGCCGGGTAGGTGCATTTGGCCGCCTTGGCGTCCTTGCCCGCGGTCTTGCCCAATTGCTCGCTGGAGGCGCTGACATCGAGGATATCGTCGGCAATCTGGAAGCCCAGCCCGATCTTCAGGCCGTACTCGGCGAGGGACTCAAGTTGACTCAGGCCGGCGTCGCCGCAGAGACCGCCCATGACCGCGGCACAGCGGAACATCTTGGCGGTCTTGTTGATATGGATGTACTCGAGGTTCTCGACGCTGCTGACGGCACGTTCAGCCTGGATGTCCGCCATCTGGCCGGCGATCATGCCGGCCGGCCCGGAAGCCTGCGCCAGCTCGGCGATGAGTCTGACCGCCAGGGCCGGATCGTCGATCTTGCAGGCGAGAATCTCAAAGGCCAATGTGAGAAGGGCGTCGCCGGCGAGAATGGCCGTCGCCTCATCGAAAGCCTTGTGGCAGGTAGGCCGCCCCCGGCGGAGATCATCGTCATCCATCGCGGGTAAGTCATCGTGGACGAGGGAATAGGTGTGGACCATCTCGACTGCTGCCGCCGCCATTCGTGCGTTGGCATTGTCCTGCCCGGCTACAAGCTCGCAACACCACAGGACCAGGACCGAGCGAATGCGTTTGCCCGGCGCCGAGAGCGTGTAGGCGAGGGCTTGTCTGAGATTCTCGTGGGCGTTTTTCTGCTCGGCGAGAAGGTGTTCGAGTGCGGCATTGACAGTACGGACGCCATCGGCCAGCAAGGCGCCCAAGTCAGATTTGGCTGGTCTTATTGGCGACATACCCCACGAGCGAGCACCGAGAGCCTCCGAGTCTTTGCGAACAAGCGACCGCTTCGGTATTATAACCATCTCCTTGTCGCTTTGCAGGAAATTATGAACGCGAAAATGATCCTGATCCTTGGCGTTACTGCCTCGGGAAAGGGCCGGCTGGCCTTCGAGTTGGCTCAGCGGCTGGATGCCGAGATCGTCAGCGTCGATTCGATGAAGGTCTACCGGCGGATGGATATTGGCACGGCCAAGCCCTCCCCGGAGGCCCGCCGGCGCGTCCGGCACCACCTCATCGACGTGGTTGAGCCGAGCGAGTCGTTCAGTGTGGGGCTTTTCTACGAGCAGGCCCAGGCCGCCATCCGGGACATCCGAAGCCGGGGCAAGCCCGTGGTCGCCGTAGGCGGCACGGCCCTTTACATCAAGGCGCTGCTGTATGGGCTCTTCGAAGGCCCCGGCAGCGACGAGCAGGTCCGCGCCGAGCTGCGGACCAGAGCGGCGGCCGAGGGATGGGCTGCCCTTCACCGGGAGCTTGCCGGAGTCGATCCCCAGGCGGCCGACCGCATCAGCGCCAACGACGCCAAACGCATCATTCGGGCCCTGGAAGTGTACCGGCTGACGGGAAGGCCGATATCGAGCTTCCAGACGCAGTTCGATGCCGCTAATCAGCAATGTGAGTGGCTTATTATCGGACTGCGTCGTGAGAAGGCGGTTGAGAGCCGCCGGATCAACGCCAGAGCCAAGAGAATGATCGAAATGGG
>CAZGRF010000383.1:0-4025 GCA_964527825.1 uncultured Pirellulales bacterium | reverse complement strand
TTCTCTTCTTAATGCTAGTCTTCATGATCATCGAACTCGGTCGCATCATGCATGCAATCGTCACCCTTCAGGCCGGTGTTCGGGCGGGCGCACGCTACGCCGTCACCGGCGACCTGATGCCCGAGTACGGCGCAAACCCTTCCTATGGATGGGACATGGCTCATTCTGACGATCCCATGCAGCAGATTGCACCGTGCTGGCCGCTTTTCCCCGGCGACAATGAAGTTGCAGGCACGCCCCGTGAACCGGCGGATAATGTTGACGCCTATCAGCCCTACCGCAACACGCGCACCTGTTCCATCGAGCATCAGGCTCTGCTTCAGATGAATTCGCTCCAGTTGAACCCACAGGCTTCGATGGACGATAAGGAAGCGAACAGCTACCTGATTACTGTACGCGGCACAGGTTCGCTGCCTGAAGCAGGCACCACATATGATACCGGGTGGGGTACCGGCCTGCCTTATGATTATTGGTATGGTGGAACCTCCACAGCGGGCTATGTGTTGCTGAACGGGTATGGTGGGCTGCCACAGCAGAAAGTGGTCGTCCAGGCAACCTACCGCCTGCCGATCATCACCCCGATCCTCAGTTCGATTGCGCCTTCGCTGGAATTGAGCGCCCAGGTAGTCATGACCAACGAAGCGTTTGGCAGCACCGGCCTCAACCGCGAGGCGATCCTGCCGCCCGAACTCGGCGAAATTCCGCCCCTGACGAGCTACGACCCACCCGACCTGATCATTTCCGCATTCGACCCGGTCGATCCATCCGACTGGGAGACGACACTTACTTCCGGCGATACGCTGACCGTCGACATTCATATCGAGAACCAGGGAAATCAAAACGCGCGCCCACCGGAGGGCGGCAGCATCGAGGTCTGTTTCTACGCAACCACCGAAGAGCCGTCTACCCCTGACGAGATCACCGGTCCGCCGCTTACCCCCGTCGACTGTAAAACCACCGTCGTCGACGAGATTATCGAGCCGGGAGGGACAATGGTCGTCTCCGGCGTTGGCGGTGTAGTCAGCGGATCCGGAACAGTCTACCTTTACGCCTGGGTCGACTCCCAGGGAGTCATAGATGAAGGGGATGAAGATAACAATATCACATACCTGGGCGATGTATGGATTGGTGATGTTGTCGACCTGTATTTTGCCGATTTAGACCCTGAGGTTTCAAACACCACGCCAGCCGACGGTGATACGTTTGTCTATTACCTAAGATTGGAAAACGCTGCCGGCTACAGCGATGCCGAAGACGTCGAAGTCGAAGTCACGCTTCCTGCCGGGTTCACCTTCGAGGGAGGAACCAATTGCACTTGGGGTGGCATTGGAACTCAAACGGGCACCTGCACTCTTCCTGCCCTAGCTTCCGGAGATGGTGTCAATTTCGAACTGACCATCCGGGTCGATGGAGCTGCCGACGACGTCTACACGCTGACGGCGACGGCGACCTCTTCCGTCACTTATGAGAATGTTACGACTAACAACAGCACCGCTGTCGATGTCGCCGTCAACGGCACCAATCTTTCCCTGACTAAAACCATCGACAACAATGAACCGGTTATCGGGGAGGAAATCCAGTATGAGGTAATCGTAGATAACGAAGGACCCAATGTCGCGTCTGGCGTTGTTGTCCAGGACGAGTTTCCACCCAGCGGGGAAGAATCTTACTACACCAATATCCAGCCTCCGATGCTATACATCTGTTCGGTCCCCGGTGGTGAAGAAACCTCCTGCGTTGAAGATACGTTGGGAACTTACGATTTCAGCAACTGGACTATTGGGGCGAATATCCCCGCCGGAGAATCGGCGAAACTGGTCATCAAGGCTACGGTGGCTGATGTCTACCCAGTCTCCAATACGGCAACGGTCGATTACCTGCTCGACCCCGACGACTCGGATGATTCGGCTACGGCCAATGGTGCGACTTCCTACTTCGACCTTGCGCTTTCGCTTGTGAATGAGCCGACCGAGGGATATGCCGGGGGTCTGGTTACCTACGAACTCTCATTGGATAACCCCTCACCGGTCGAAGCCGAACTGACTAAGGTGACGGTCACTCTGCCTGATGAACTGACCGTTGAAAGTTCCGACACTGACGAAGGTGTCTTTATACAAGACTCTGTCGACCCCAATCTCTGGGTCTGGTCGATGACCTCCCTGCTCGCAACGATCGGCAATAATTCGTTGACAATCCATGCACGTTTAGATGCCGATCTCGGCGACCCGCCTCCGGCGATCACCTTTGATGCCGAGATCACGACTTTCAATCCGCCGGATGACAACGATGCCACCAATAACGCAGTCACCACTACCTTCACCCCGACGAACAAGTTGGCGCTCTCGCTCACAGGGTCTGTAACTCCCGAGTCTCCCGAAACTGCCACAGCAGGAACGACGGTTACTTATACCTATACGGTCACCAACGACGGCCCCGGCACTGCATCCGGCGTGGAAGTCGCCGACGTCCTGCCAGCCGATTTCCTTGACAACGGTGAATGGACCCTCACCGAGCTTGATGGCGACGGCACCTTCCAGTCGGATGGAACCTGGCTCATCGACGCCCTCCCCGAAGGGGAAACGGCCACGCTGACTATCGCGGGTATAGTCAAGAACCGTACTTCAGAAGAGACGTTCACCAACATCGCTACAATGACCCTCGCTTCACCCGGCGACAGCACGCCGGACGACAACGAAGTAGAACTTGAAGTAATCCTCTCCCCGCTGACCTATGCCTATAACATTGCCGACCAGAATGGCGCGCACACCTGTCAGAACGAAAAGGTCTGGGGGGCCGATTCTTCGTTGGGCGTCGACTACACCTGGGTCGAAATTCCGACAAGTATCCTGAATGGCTCCTACTCCAGCTCTGGCGATGGCACCTATACCATCAGAGATGAATACGGTGATGTCCTTGACACGGCTGGTACAGATCTGTTCACCTGTCGTGTCTGGGATGATTTTCACCTCGACTTCGACGACCTGAAAGAAGGCACCTGGACGGTCACGCTGTTGTTTGTTGATGACTACTATACGGATCGAACCATCGATGTGACCTTTACCACCGCCTACATGGATCCGTTCGCCGAAGTGTCAACGCTCGTCATGCTGGCCAACATCGTCGACCCGATCACGCGGCAGCACTACGAGCGTGACCCGCGCTGGATCGCCCAGAAAGCTGAAGCATATCTCCAGAGCACCGGCCTCGGTGACACCGCCTACTTCGGCGCCGAGGCCGAGTTCTTCGTCTTCGACAGCATCCGCTTCGACCAGCGCGAGCACTGCGGCTACTACTACATCGATGCCGACGAGGGGCGCTGGAACACCGGGCGGGAGGGTGCCAACCTCGGCTACCGTCCCCGGTACAAGGAGGGCTACTTCCCGGTGCCGCCCACCGACCACAACCAGAATCTCCGCAGCAGGATGGTCCAGATCATGGTGCAGTGCGGCCTCAACATCGAATGCCATCACCATGAGGTGGCCACCGGCGGGCAGGGCGAGATCGATCAGCGCTTCGACACGCTGGTGAAGTCGGCCGACAACATGAAGCTGTACAAGTACATCATCCGCAACGTGGCCAACGAGGCGGGCAAGACTGTCACCTTCATGCCAAAACCGCTGTTCGGCGACAACGGCAGCGGGATGCACACGCACCAATCCATCTGGAAAGACGGCAAGCCGCTGTTCGCGGGAGACGGCTACGCGGGGCTCTCCGAGATGGCGTTGCACTACATCGGGGGCCTGCTCAAGCACGCCCGCGCCCTGAGCGCCATCATCGCCCCGACCACCAACAGCTACAAGCGCCTGGTGCCCGGATACGAGGCCCCGGTCAACCTGGCCTACAGCCGCCGGAACCGCTCGGCGGCCGTGCGCGTGCCGATGTACTCGGCATCGCCCAAGGCCAAGCGCCTCGAGTTCCGCCCGCCGGACCCGTCCTGCAACCCATACCTGGCATTCTCGGCCATGCTGATGGCCGGCCTGGACGGCGTGCTGAACAAGGTTGACCCGGGCGAGCCGCTTGACAAG
>CAZGRF010000382.1:0-4036 GCA_964527825.1 uncultured Pirellulales bacterium | reverse complement strand
TCGATTTCATCGGGGAGACTGCACTCATTTTTCACTCTCCTTGGAAGCTGAATTCTCTTGGCATCAGCCTACCAGGCCACTACAATTGAGCAAGGGTAAATTGTCGGGGTGGTTGGTTTCTGCAGGCGGTGGGAATGACTCTTAAGACAAGAGAGCCTCAGGTCGATAAGAAAGGCATGTGTGGACACTCACTGTGACCTGTGAGGATCGCCTCTGCCTCGCGCCATTCACGCGCGGGGTGTCGATCTCGCAGCGAGCATAACCGAGAAGGGCCAATGAAGAGAATTCTCCTGATCGTGGCCGTCCTTGTCAGTGTCGCTCCGCGCCACGCCGCGGGGCAGGACAGCCGCCTTGCCAACGCCGGCAAAGCGGGCCTGTACGTCAAATCGCTCGACGCGGTCCTCCGATTGCAGGACAGCGAGATGGACCTGGCAACCGCCACCTTGATCGCGTCGGAATATTGGAGTGACGTGGTGGCCGGGCGCCGCTACCTGGAGCGGTTGGATGCCATGGCGCTGGAGATCCGCGAGCGCCTGCGCCGCCAGCGATTGCGTGTCGGCTACCGGGCCATTCCTATCATCAATGACTACCTTTTTGGCGAGTTGGGATTCAAGACAATTCCGCACGCCGACGATCCCAACGATCTTTTCCTGCACTCGGTCATGGACCGCCGGCAAGGGTACTGTCTGAGTCTGTCGGTGCTGTACCTGGCGCTGGCCGAGCGGCTCGGACTGGACGTGTACGGCGTGGTGGTCCCGGGCCATTTCTTCGTCCGGTATGATAATGGACGGATGCGCTTCAACATCGAGACGACCAGCGGCGGCGCCAACCCTACGGACGATCACTACATCGAGAAGTTCCACGTCCCCAGGAATGGTCGTGACACGATCTATATGAAGAATCTCACTAAGCGGCAAACGCTCGGCTGCTTCTTCAACAACCTGGGCAATGTGTACAACGATATCGGCGATACCGACACGGCCCGGCGCGCGCTCGAACGGGCCGTCACCATCAACCCGACTCTCTCTGAGTCACGCGCGAACCTCGGCAACATCTATCTTCAGAAGGAACTCGTCAGCGACGCCATTGCACAGTACCAGGCCGCTCTGGAAATGAACCCGAACGATCCGAAGACCTACAACAACCTCGGTAACGCCTTTGTGCAGATCGATCGCTTGGACCGGGCGATCCCGTCTTATCGCAAATCCCTCAGCCTGGACCCGAACTTTGCCGACGCTTACCGCAATCTGGCGCTGGCTCATACCAAGCAGGAGCAATACCGTCAGGCATTGGGTGTGCTGAGGCAAGCCCTCAATATCGAGCCGGAGAGTGCCGCCATATACGATCAACTGGGAGACGTCTACGAACGCCTGAAAGAACCGTACAAGGCCATCGCTCAATACCAAAAGGCGCTCAGCCTGAAGCGCGATTCGGCGGAGACCTACTTCGGCCTGGGACTCTGCTATCGCCAGCTCGGTCAGGTTTCCAATGAGATCGGGGCGTACAGGAACGCGCTGGCCATCAAGCCCGACATGCCGGCGGCGTTGGTGAATCTCGGTAATGCCTACTTCGGTCAGAAGGACTATGACTCGGCGATTGAATGCTACATCCAGGCCGTCACAGTCAAACCGAACGACGCCTGGATCTACTACAATCTTGGCTCCGCCTACTCCAGCAAGCGCGACTACACTCAGGCGGTGACCGCGTACCAGCACGCGGTGACAATCGACCCTGGCATTGCCGACGCGCATCATGGATTGGCGTGCGGTCTCTACATGCTCAAGCAGTATGACCTCGCCTGGAAGCATATAAACCTGGCGAAGAGACTCGGGGCACAGGTCTCGGACGATCAGATCGAAGCCATCAAGAGCCGGCTGCAGTAGTCCGACTGACGTCTGCCGGCGGAGACGGGCGGCCGTAAGAGAGTGCATCGGGCGCACAAATCCTTGACAAAATGCTTGACGCCGTCCGAACGAACGCGTATATTACGCGCGGCGTACTGGAAGTGGGTGTCCAGATAGACCAAGTGGACAATTCAGAGAAAAAGCCACTGATTGGAATTGTCGGCGGAGTCGCTTCCGGAAAGAGCACTGTTGCGGCGGAATTCAAGAAGCTAGGATGCGCCGTCATTGACGCGGATGCGATTGCTCATGCGCTGCTTGAGGAGCCGGCCATTCACGCGGCCGTTGTCAAGCGGTTCGGCGCGGCGGTTCTCGACGATTCAGGCGCGATCGACCGTCGGAAGCTCGCGCTGAGAGTATTTGCCGACGCCCAGGAACTGGCAGCACTGAACGGAATCCTCCATCCGCGTGTATTGCAGCGGGTCGAGGAGGCGGTGGAACGGTACGGACGCGCCGACACTGTCCGGGCCGTCGTGCTCGACATGCCTTTGTTGGTCGAAGTCGGATGGGCGGATCGTTGCGACAGGGTCATCTTCGTAGACAGCAGCTTCGAACGGAGGGTCGCACGGGCACGACAGAAAGGGATGTTGGCCGAAGGGGAGGTCGAAATTCGCGAAAATTCTCAGATTTCGCTGGACAGCAAGGCAAGGCTGGCCGATAATACCATAGACAACAATTCGGACTTCTCGACGTTGGTCAGGCAAATCCAAGATATCTTCTCTGACATAACTAAGAATAGTTAGCGTGGTTCATTAAGAAGTCGCACGTTTCGCTGTTGTCTCCTTGACCCGTAGGCCCAAGGCAACCTGAGTCAAGGCCCAAATCCCGTAGAGCCACGAGAGAGAAGGGGTCCACGTTGACGACAGGCGTGTTGCCCGCATCCACCGGGACGGGTTTGTATCCTGTGAACCCCGGGGCCGGGGGGCCGCAGAACTCGCGTGATCGACAAAAGGAGCAGTTATGGCGAAGGCCAAAACCAGCAAGAAGAAAAAAAGCAGAAGAAAACGTCCTGTCGAGCAGGAAGTAACCCCCGAGCCTACCGATGAGGAGGTAGAGGGCGCTGCTCCCGCTGCAACGGCGACCGTCGAACCGGCAGAGGGCGAGGAGGCCACCGAGGAAGAGTCCACGCACGCCAAGTACGAGCGCATCAAGAAGGGCAACTTGTACTTGACCGACTTGCAGAGACTCACGGTTGCCGAGTTGCATGAGATCGCCAAGAACGAGGGGATCACGGAATACAGCGCGCTCAAGAAACAGGATCTGATCTTCCGCATCCTGAAAGAACGTATTCGGCAGAACGGACTCATGTACGGCGAAGGCGTGCTCGAGGTCCTGCCGGACGGTTACGGCTTTCTGCGCAATCCGGAGTACAACTACCTGTCTTCGTCCGACGATATTTATGTGTCGCCGTCACAAATCCGGCGCTTCGGGCTGCGCACGGGCAACATCGTTTCAGGACAGATAAGACCGCCGAAAGACTCCGAGAAATACTTCGCGCTGCTGCGGGTCGAGGCGATCAACTTTGAGAACCCCGATCTGCTTGCCGACAAGATCGTGTTCAGTGACCTGACGCCACTGCATCCGGAAGATCGTCTGATCCTCGAGACCGCTGGTGACGAGCTGAACATGCGGATCATCGACCTGGTGACTCCCGTGGGCAAGGGACAGCGCGGTCTGATCGTCGCGCCGCCGCGGACCGGCAAGACCATCCTCCTGCAGAAGATGGCCAACGCCATCACGATGAACCATCCGGAAGTCAAGCTCATCGTGCTGCTGATCGACGAGCGCCCCGAGGAAGTCACCGAGATGGAGCGCAAGACCGCCGACAACGTCGAGGTCATCAGCTCGACGTTCGACGAGCCGGCCGCACGTCACTGCCAGGTAGCGGAGATCGTGATCGAGAAAGCCAAGCGCCTCACGGAATACGGCGTGGACGTCGTGATCCTGCTCGACTCCATCACGCGACTGGCCCGCGCTTACAACAACGAGACGCCCCACTCCGGCCGCATCCTCACCGGCGGTGTCGATGCCGGCGCAATGCAGATGCCCAAGAAATTCTTCGGCGCCGCAAGAAAAGTCGAAAACGGCGGCTCACTAACAATCTTCGCAACCGCATTGATTGACACCGGCTCGAA
>CAZGRF010000381.1:0-4037 GCA_964527825.1 uncultured Pirellulales bacterium | reverse complement strand
AGACGAAGTCGGGGACAAAGAACGCGAAGGCGCCAATGTGAAGGATGAGGAACGGATAGATCAGACCCATTATCATGCGCCAGGTGATGCGATGGACGAACTCGTGCCACTCGGAGAGCATCTTGAACGATGTGCCCAGAGCTCCGGATGTTTCGGCGGCTTCAATGAGCATCCGGTCCATCGGAGGAAACACATTGCGATGCTCCGTCAGTGCGGCGGTCAGGTCCGTGCCCTTTGCGATCGAAGCGCGAATCTGTGTGAACACGCGTTTGAGATATCCGCGCCGGCCTTCGATGGCGATGTCAAGGCTGCGCAGGATGGGCACACCTGCGTCCAACATCACCGACAGGTCGTAATAGGCCTGTGCCAGCTTGGCTTTCGAGCTCATAAAGGTCGGCTCCGCTATCTCATTTTTGCTGCGTGCATCACGGCGACGGCTGCCCCAGATGCTATGCCACGACCCTGTCCTATTGCCAACACCATCGACTCTGCGTAGTATACCATTGTTTGGGACACACGCAATAATGACGCTTCGAGCCGGGTTCTGTTAAGGACAACTTGATGACCGGGAGAAGTTGGTCGAGCTTATTTCGCCTC
Organism: uncultured Pirellulales bacterium; assembly: GCA_964527825.1. Lineage (GTDB taxonomy): Bacteria > Planctomycetota > Phycisphaerae > Sedimentisphaerales > Anaerobacaceae > JAFGLV01. Next base: position 3,440 of record CAZGRF010000381.1, on the reverse strand, counting down.
GTGGGGCGCCGCCAGGGCATTCGGCTGAGTTGGCCGACGCGCATCACGCTGCTGCGCATCTTGCTGATCGTCCCTTTTGTCAGTTGCATGCTCAATATCAATGACGCCTCGCTCAGCGAGACCGTGCGGACGATCTTGCGGTACGTTGCGGTGGGCATCTACCTTCTGATGGCGGTCAGCGATGCCCTCGACGGTTATCTGGCACGTCGCCGCAGGGAGGTCACCAAACTGGGTGCCTTTCTCGACCCGCTTGCCGACAAGCTGCTGATTACGTCCGCGTGCCTCCTGCTGGTTTCTCAGAGAGGCCATGTGGGCCGCTTCCTGCTGCCGCCCACTGTGGTGGTGCTGATCATCGGCAAGGACCTTTTCCTGGTGATGGGTTTTGTCATTGTGTACCTGATTACTTCACAGATCCACATAGCGCCCGTATTCGTGGGCAAGCTCGCCACGGCGCTGCAGTTGGTAATGGTGGCGCTCGTGTTGCTGGCTCCGGAGATCTCCACGTTGGTTCCGGGCTACGGTAGGTTCCTGAGCGTGTTGTGGTGGTCGGCGGCAGGGACGGCCATTTTGGCCACGCTGGTTTACATCCGCAACGGAAGCCGTTATATTGAACTGTTCGAACGGGCGCACGCGAAGGATATGGATGCGCCGACCGATTGACTTGAATACCACACAAAAGGTTCTTGGGTTTGCCCAGAGTGAACATGAGCCAGGCTCCTTTGTCGGACGACGCGTTGCAGCCACAGTTCAGCGATGTCCCGGAGGTCCTTGACGATCTGCGGCAGGGCAAGATGATTGTCCTGGTGGACGCTGAGGATCGCGAGAATGAAGGCGATCTGGTCTGCGCGGCGATGAAGACAACGCCGCAGATCGTCAACTTCATGGCGAAGTTCGGCCGCGGCTTGATCTGTCTGCCGCTGCCGGCCGAGAGATGCGATGCGCTGGGACTGTACCCCCAGACGCTGGAGAACACCGCCCGTTTTGGCACCGCCTTCACCGTCAGTGTCGATGCGGCCGAGGGTATTGCGACCGGCATCAGTGCAGCGGATCGCGCTCACACTATCCAAGTGGCCATTGCCGACGGTGTCAAGCCACGCGACTTGGCCCGCCCGGGGCACGTGTTTCCCCTGCGCGCCAGAAACGGCGGGGTCCTCGTGCGCGCCGGGCAGACCGAGGGAGCGATCGACCTGGTTCGTCTGGCGGGTTTGAAGCCCGCGGCTGTCATCTGCGAGGTCATGAACGAGGACGGCTCCATGGCTCGCGTCCCGGATCTGCTGGACTTCTGTAAGCGGCACGATCTGAGAATCGTCTCCATAGCCAAGCTCATCGAATACCGGCTGCAGCGCGAAAGCCAGATCAAGCGCTTCGTTTCGGTCGATCTGCCGACCGATTACGGTGAGTTCAAGCTCATTGCCTACGAGAGCATGACGTCGCCCGAACCTCATCTTGCCCTGTGTAAGGGAGGGGTGGGCGATCTGGACGATGCCGGTCAGCCGGTCGAGCATCCCGAGCCGGTCCTGGTCCGCGTGCATTCGGAGTGCATGACCGGCGATCTGTTCCATTCGCAGCGCTGCGAGTGCGGCTACCAGTTGATAACCGCTATGAAGATGATCGAAGCGGAGGGCAAAGGCGCCCTGATCTACTTGCGCCAGGAAGGCAGAGGGATTGGCCTGTCCAACAAGCTACGGGCATACGAGCTCCAGGAGCAGGGGCTGGACACCGTCGATGCCAACCTGAAGCTGGGCTTCGGCGCCGACCGCCGGGATTACGGCATCGGGGCGCAAATCTGCCGGGACCTGGGCCTGCGCCATGTGCGAATCCTGACCAATAATCCCAAGAAGATAAGCCGGCTGGAGGTCTACGGCATCCGGATCGCCGAACAGATACCGCTCCAAGCCAAGCCGAGCAGGCACAATGTGGACTATCTTCGGACGAAGAAGCATCGTCTCGGACACATGCTGGATAAGGACCTGTAAATGGATTTGCGATTCGCGATCTGCGGTTTACGATTGGCTCCTCATCGTTTCGTCCTCAGCGCCTGTTGCTTTCTGACGCTCACGCTGCTTGCGTGCGGCGGCTGTGCGTCGCCGGGGACCACTACGTCGCCGCCCGCCGAGAAACCGGCTGGTAGTGAAGGCAGGGTTCCGGAGCGTGCACGAGCGGCGGCCATGCCGGGCGGTTTCGCACCGATCCAAATCGAGATTCTGCCCCTGACCGAACTGCAGCAACCACCAAGCGGAGATCAGGGTGCGCAACTGAACGTCTACGTGTCCCTGTTGGACGCCTTCGGGTCCCAGATCAAGGCACCCGGAACCATGCGATTTGAGCTTTATGACTACTTGCAGCGTTCTGCAGAGCCAAAGGGGCGGAGGATTGCGATATGGCCCGATATCGACCTGACGAATCCGTCGGAGAACCAGAAGTACTGGCGGGATTTCCTGCGAGCCTACGAGTTCACGCTGCCCGCCCCGGTCGCGCAAAGCGGGCCCTACATTCTCGAAGCGACGTGCACCTGTCCGGGCCCGCGGCGGCTATCGGCGGAGTTCCTCCTCAAGCCAGGGAATTGATCGGGACAGGGCGGTGGGACTGCGTCGCTGCAGGACGGCGGTGAAGAGGGCCCCCTTGCGATCCGCCTTGCGGGAAACACCCTCGCATGAGGGGCTACGTTGTGGTACAAATTGGGATAGTTCCGCATGTGGATTGCCGGACGTTCCTGGGCGACGCAGCCCAGACAAGGTAGCGTCTGTCGAATCACACAGCCATTCCATATTTCAAGGGAGGAGGTCGGCAAGCCGATTCACAAGGATAACATGCTGTGTAAACGATAGAAAGGGAGATAGGGTCGCGCGGCACGCGCTCGTGAATCGCCGGGTGCGACCGGGCGGCTGTCTTGTGTGCCGTCAGACAAGTAGATAGAACGATGTCGAGTGTGAGGAGCAGGATCATGTATCGATGTGGATTCGTCTTTGCCGCCATGCTGACCATCTCGGCGAATGCAATGGCTGTGCTGGTGGATGACTTTGATAGCTACGCCCTCGGCCAGGTGGACACAGTCACCACGAACTGGAAAGGGACAGCGGACGTGACAATCGAAACAGACCCCACCGATCCCCAGAACCGGGTGATCCGGGTGTGGGAGAACACCGGGACGCAGAAGGCCGTCTATGGCGTCTTGAGCAGTGAGGCCTCGATTCCGGAGGGCGCAACCAAAACGGTGTTTCTTCGGTTCCGCGCCACCAGCACGATCGACTCGGCGTTCGGTTTGACCAACGTCGACGCGCCTGACGTGGGAGGGAACAACTGGGGTCAATTCGGCCCGCAAGTCAGTGTTCTGAGCGGCGATTTCCGTGTGCGGGACAGTGGAACGTGGCGAGTCGCCAGGTCCTACACGGCTCTCCAGTGGTACAACCTGTGGATGGTGGTGGATAATGCCACCGACA
>CAZGRF010000380.1:0-4044 GCA_964527825.1 uncultured Pirellulales bacterium | reverse complement strand
CGCCATTTCTGAGCCAACTGCTTGCCGAGCATGGCGTGGTTGGTTCCGAGGTGCTTCTGCTCGATCGCGTAGAGGCTGGATTGTGCGGCCTTGGCCTCCTGCGCGACGGCGGTGAGGCTCTTGGGCATGACATCCTGCAGGGCGAGCTTGCCGACGTCGTGAAGCAGGCCGGCCGAGTACGCCAGTTGCGGGTCCACCGGTTGCGCCGAGGCCTCGGCGATGCGCTGGGCGCAACACGCCACCGCGAGGCTGTGCAGGATCAGGTCTCTGCGGTCGGGCACGGCGGGCTGGGCTTGGCCGAACTCGATTTCGAACCCGGCCGAGACCTTCATCTCCAACAGGGCATCCCGAATCTCGTCGGCACCGAGGCGGTCCAGCACCAAGCGGACGGCGTGACGCTGGCGTGCGGGTCCGGCCGCGCTGCGTTGGGCCAGCGACAGGACCCGCGCCGCCAGCGCGGGTTCGCACGTTACGACGTTGGCAACCGAGGTTGGCGAAAAGCGACCCTGGATGGTCTTCGGAAGGTATTGTACGGCAACGCACGGCGGAACCGAGAGCGCGTCAAGCGCCCCCACAGCCAACTCCACCTTCCGGGAAGCGGCCGCACTGAGACTTCTCTCCGCCATGCGGTTGTCCTCGTTCTTCTGCACTGATGTTGTTCACCCGCCTCGATGAAGCGATGCATCGTTGCGTTTGCGGGAGGAAGAAACCCGCCGCCTCCGTGCGTTCTGCCTGCGACTAAGCTACTTGCAGAGCCGCATCGACTTTGTCGGTCAGTTCCGAGATCGTGAAAGGTTTACGCACAAAGTCCTCGGCTCCGGACTTGAGAAGCTGGTCGATCTCCTCCTGTTTGATCACGCCGCTGACGATGATGATCCGGGTGTTCTCGAATTCCGGATTGCCCCTGATCGTCTGACAGACGACGTTGCCGTTGACATCGGGCAGCATGTAATCGAGCAGAATCAGGTCCGGCCGGAACTGCTGTGTCACCATCCCCGCCTCGTAGCCGCTCGACGCCGTCCTGATGTCGAAGCGACCGTCCCGCGTCAGGATATCGCTGATGAGTTCCACGATCTCGGCGTCGTCGTCAACGACGAGCACCTTCTTCTTGCCCGAATCCAGATTGTCCAGCGGGATGTTGTTGTCCCGCATGAACTTGATCAGATTCTGCCGGGGAATGCGCCGAAACTTAGACCCTGGGACGCGAAAACCCCTAAGGCGGCCGGAATCAAAACAGCGGATGATGGTTTGTTGACTGACTCTGCAGATTTCTGCGGCTTCTCCGGTGGTAAACAGATCCTTCATCCATATTTCCCTTCCTTTTTCGCCAACTCCGTTTGACAGAAGGCCCATCCAGGTTGCCTTGATGGCCTACCTTACCCGCAAGTGGCCAATTTGTCAAGTCCAAAAAAGTAGGAAAAGCTCGCTTTTTGCTATGATACCCAACTTCTTATCGGCGCTCGGCCCGGTCGAAGGGTTGCCGATGGGAAGATGGGTGAATGGGGCAAGCGGCCGAGCGGAAGCAAGAACGCGTCGTTCGTCAGGCAAGCTGCGCGCGCGTTGCAGTATGGTGTATCTGGAAGGCCCCCGCCAGCCTGCCGCTTGCGGTTCCCGCCGCATGGACAGAGCGCGATTCAGCCGAGGTCCCGGTTAGGAAGATTGTGAAAAGACACGACGGGCACTCCACGTCCGGTCCCACTTCGATCACGGCGGTACCTTCTTCGCCGTGCCAAATCAGGAAGACCTGCAGAAATCGCGCCGGCGTGAGGGCCGAGAGTCACCACCTTGCAGACGCATCGGCCCGGCCGCCTCGACATGTCGAGGGCAACGGAGAAGTCCGCCCGCACCGACTCCCTCAAAGTCAAAGCAGGATGCGGCAGACGCTGGCAAGAAGCTAAGACGGCAGCACCAGGACCGTCAAAAAGGCCTGGCCGATCACACAGATGGGCCGGCATTTTGTCATCCCTGCGTGGGCAGGGGTCCAGGACGCTGCGGAGGGTTCCTGGATTGCCGCCTCCGCGTAAATGACAGTCACGCGTCATGCCGGACACATAATTGTGGACTATGGACCACTGATTGCGTATAATGCTCTTGATACCCGTGCGAGCCGAATATGCTGCGCGTGAACCTCGATGTATTGGGGCGGCCGCGAGCAGCAACCTCCGCGGCGGATCATTGAGAGGACGAGACATGTGCAGACTTGCTTTCGCAATGGCAGCCCTGTGGCTCTGCCTTCTGGCCTGGACGCACGCACTGGCGGAAAACGCCACCAATCCGCGACCCAAAGATGATGCGACCGGCGTGACAATAACGCTCATCGAGTCGAAGATGACCGAGAAGATTCTCCTGCTGCGCTATCGGATCGTGAATCGCTCCGATCGTGACATCTGGGTTTGCGAAAGCGTCAACGGCAGTGGCGCATTCGATTTCGAGGTCTACCTTGCAGAAGACAGGAAGACGCTCATGGCTCGAAGGCGTCTGGGCGTCTCGGCCAAGGGCATGATGTGGATGATAGAGCCGACCGGTGGTTACGCACGTCTCCGAGCTGGCGATGCGCGGACCCAATCGCTGTTGTTGCATCTTCCTGTGTACTTTGACGGCGTTTTCACTGGGATTGGGTTGACGCCTACCGATGAGACGCTGCAGGCTGAACGCTTGGTGCTGGAGATAGGCTTCTACGCCGGAAGTCTGCCCGAGATCGTCCTCGACGCACTCGAAGGCGCTGAGACCGCTGCCGCCGAAACGGACGAGGACACACCCTCTCTTCGCATGGCTCTCGGAGGACGAAGGGACTTCAATTGGTTGAACGAACTGTCCGGAGACAGGAATGAACAAATCCTGGTCCCTTATACGTGGCAGAAGCTCGGAAACGAGCAGGTCCTTCGGCTTGCGCTCGGCCAACTGAAAATTCCCTATGTCACAGCTCCAATGACCCCTGACTCCATTCCCAGGCCGCCTGATGTGAGGCAATGCACACGGCTTGATGTCGAATGTCAACCCTCGGTGCTCGACTACTTCTTTCCCTACGCCGACCAGCAAGCTCTATTGAACCGCGCTGAGAAAGCGTATCTGTCCTCGCAGAAGCGCATCACCGGCAACGATCAGGAGTGCCTTGCGGCGTTTGCGGAGAGCCTCGCTGAAGGTCTGTATGCGCGGACGGTCTCTGAACGCAGCACGGCTCGCGTTGTGTGCTATCGTGGGGATGAGCGGCTCACGTCCGTTACCATATATGACGGTGCGGCCGTCGAGACCGAGGGCGGGCAGCGGTTCAGATACTCCTACTGGAGCAAACTGACGACGAGCCTTGCGAGGCTGACACCGCAGTTGAAGTCCTTCGAGTTACGTATCCGATGTGCTGCGAATCTAAGAGACCTTTGGCACCGTCTTCACGTGTATTGCGATGCCACCCAGAGCACAGACTCGGATGGCAGTACAGTCATATACCCAGCAGCAACAGGCTGGTGCGACGCCATAGTGGGTCAGTACGTTGGCTTCAATCAGAAGGCGATACTACGTCCATTTGCCTGCCCCGACGCCGGCGCAGGCAAATGTCACTATGCGATGAACCCCAACTGCAAGGTGGACTCGCCGGGTGATACGGTGCTGTTGTTCGAGACGAAGGCGGGGTGGAACCAGCACGGCGGGCCGGAGCTGTTCACCTTCGACAACCACGACCCCAAAGGCGGCTGCGTCCTGCTCAACGACGGCACCGTCAAGTTCATCCGCACCGAAGAAGAGTTGAGGCGACTCCGCTGGAAACCATAAGAATCTGCCATTGGCGATTTACGATTTGCGATTGTGGAGGACCACGTATTCGGAGCCGATGTGACGACCGCGCTCCGTGACGGCCATTGATTTGTCGGGACGAGTGGAGTCGGTGCGCTACCTGCGAATCGCAGGTACCGGTCACCGCTGCGACCACGAAGGGGTGAGCGCACTGTACGACATGATCTAGTTCTGGGGACACCATAGTTCTGGGTAGTTCTGTAGTTCTGGGGACACCATACTAAATTAAGGGCGTGACTCTGTTGACATTGTCCTGTC
>CAZGRF010000379.1:2871-4044 GCA_964527825.1 uncultured Pirellulales bacterium | reverse complement strand
GCCGCGACCCTTGATGAAGGCCTTGCCGATCTGGATGGCTTCCTTGGCCCCGGATTTCTTCTCGTCGACCGCGATCCGCTCCTTGTAGGTGGTGCCGCGGAAGTGGAAGTCGAGCGGGTCGGCCGAGGTCAGGTCTTCGAGCAGCGGCTGGAACGTGTCCTCGTCGACCAGGTAGGCGATGCGCGTCGGCGCTCCGATGCGAACGTGGTGATTGCACTTGGGGCAGACGTTGAGGTTCTTCTCGACGGTGCTGCGGTAGAGCATGTGCTCGCAGCCGGGGCACTTCATCCAGAGCCCCTCCGGCATCTCCTTGCGGGGCTTGAGCGAAAAGCCGTTCCAGGTTGCCTTGGCGTTTTTTGCCATCGTTATCTAATCGCGTCCTATGGCCCGCGTTGCCGGTCTAGCCGTTCATGCCGGTCTGACAACGAGAGATCAGCCAGCGTGGATGTGCACACTATACCAGAAAAGGGCGGAAATGGCTACGAGAACTTACCCGCAAGCCTTCCGGATGGCCTCAATGGCGGCGACCCGGTCCGGCCGGCCGAAGATGGCGTTGCCGGCCACGAGCGTGTCGGCCCCGTTGGCGACCACGAGTGGCGTGGTTTCGGGGTCGATGCCCCCGTCTACCTCGACGCGGATGTCCGGACCGACGATTTCCCGTACGGTGATGACCTTTTCCGCTGCCTCAGGCATGAATTCCTGGCCCCCGAAACCGGGGTGGACGGTCATCACCAGGACCATTTCGCAAAGCGGGGCGACTTTCTCGATGGCCTCGACCGGCGTCTCCGGGTTGAAGGTGATCCCGGCCGTGCAGCCGAGGGCGTGGATCCTGTCGACGATCTTCTCGGGCTCGTCGGTCGCCTCGATGTGGAAGGTTATGTTGTTGACGCCGGCCTGGGCGAAGGCCTCGATATACCGGGCCGGCTCGCTGATCATCAAGTGGCTGTCGAAGACGAGATCGCTGTGCTGGCGGAGCTTGGCCACGACCGGGGGACCGATGGTGATATTGGGGACGAAATGCCCGTCCATGACATCGAGATGGACCATCTTGACGCCCGCCGACGCGACCACGGCCAGCTCATCCGCCAGCGTAGCGAAATCCGCGCTGAGGATGGAAGGCACGATCTCGATTGTTCCCGGTTCGGGCATTCGCATGGGTCTGGGCCGTCGGCT
>CAZGRF010000379.1:0-2861 GCA_964527825.1 uncultured Pirellulales bacterium | reverse complement strand
GTCTGGCCACCGGCTTCGGTTATTTCTCGTCGAGGATTTCGAGGCAGACGAACTTCTTGCCCTCGAGGAATTCGAGCGAGGCGCCGCCACCGGTGGAGATATGGCTGATCTTGTCTTCCAGTCCGAGCTTGGCCACGGCGCTGGCACTGTCGCCGCCGCCGATGATGCTCTTGGCGCCCTTGTCGGTCGCGTCGGCCACTGCCTGGGCGACGGTCTTGGTCCCCGCGTCGAACGGAGGCGTCTCGAAAACGCCCATCGGCCCGTTCCAGACGATGGTCCTGGCGCCGGCCAGCTTGGCGGCAAAGAGCTTCTGACTCTCGGGCCCGATGTCCAGGCCCATCCATCCGGCCTCGATGTCGGCGCCGACGACCTTGTTCTCGGCGTTCTCCTTCACCTCCTGAGCCACGACCGAATCGCTGGGCAAGACGACCTCGCATCCGGCCTCCTTGGCGTGTTCGAGCGTCTCGGTGGCCTTGTCGATGAAGTCGTCCTCACAGAGGCTCTTGCCGATCTGCTTGCCCTGGGCCTTGAGGAAGGTGTAAGCCATGGCCCCACCGATTTCAATGGCATCGACCTTGCCGATGAGGTTCTCGATGACGCCGATCTTGTCGGAGACCTTGGCGCCGCCCAGGATCGCCACGAACGGACGCTCCGGGTCCTTCAAGGTGTCACCCAGGAACTTGAGCTCCTTCTCGATCAGGAAGCCAATCACGCGGGGCTTGCCTTCCATCACGGCCGGAACGGTGTACATGGAGGCATTGTCCCGGTGGGCCGTGCCGAAGGCGTCGTCCACGTAGACGTCGGCCATGGCCGCAAGCTGCTTGGCGAAGTCGTCCTTGGCCTCGCGGAGCTGCGCGTCCTCCTTGGCCGCCTTGTCCTTGATTGTCTCCTCTTTGTGGAACCGGAGGTTCTCCAGGAGCATACAGTCGCCCGGCTTAAGGGCGGCCGCCTTTGCCTTGGGGTCCGACCCGACGCAATCCTCAGCGAACACCACGGGCTTGCCCAGCAGCTCGGACAGCCGCTTGGCAACGGGTCTGAGCGAGTACTTGTCTTCCTTCTGGCCTTTCGGCCTGCCCAGGTGGCTCATCAGGATCAGAGCGCCGCCACCGCCGAGGATGTGCTTGATCGTCGGCAGGGCCTTGACGATGCGATCGTCGCTGGTGATGTTGCCGTTGTCATCCAGCGGGACGTTGAAATCGCAACGCATCAGGACCTTCTTGCCTTTGACATCGATATCAGCAACCGTCTTCTTAGCCATAATCCTACCTAAACAAAGCAGTTACATGCTATTCTGTGGATCGTAGCGTTTCCTCTTGTCGCCTCGTTCCACGCTGTCCACGGCCTGGTCGGCGTGGCCACACTCCAGCGTCACACCGGAAAAGACAAGGTCGCTACACTATTGACTCCCGCCCGCCCTGTCAAGCCGGTTCCCACGGGAGGGAAGGGGAGTCCATGCCTCAAGATGGCAGGTCTCACCCGGGCCGGACGCAATCCTATTGGTCCTGTACGCTTCTATTGATGAGGTATTTGGCCACCACTTTGTTGAGTCCGCCCTCGGCGGGGCGGTCGGGAGAATGCGACCGGAGGATCTCCAAATCCGATTTCCAGACGACGTCTCCCGGAGCGAGCAAGAAGACGCTATCCGGTTCATAGGTGTTGTAGAGCTGGCCGTCCTTGTAGTAGTAGTGCGTGTCGCACGTCTCAGCCGGGTAGCCTCGCATCAAGGGCGGAATATCGTGGGGAATGAACCAGAGCTTGATCTCCCGCTCGGCATCCTCATGTGTCGCTGAGGCGTGGATCAGATTGTCCAGCCGATCGTCGATCTTGTTGCCGTTGGCGTCCAGAATGGGGACAACTGTTCCCAAGGCCCGCAGGCAGCCCGGTTCTTCCTCCCTGGCCTTGTGCGGATTCGTCGGGCCGGCCATCTTCCGCACGGTATTCAACACGTCAGGGCCTTGGTAGACAATCGCAATGACCCGCCGCTTCCAGCGGTCGTTGGGGTAGTGGACGGCCCCCATGATGTAATCCAGCAGAGCGGTATAAAAAACCTTGCCTCGGTGCTCTGCATAGTGTTCTTCCGCCAGGAGTCGGTTAACGTTGACGATCTTAGCTCCGGCGAAACGCGAGCCCGTGTGAAACTCCGACAACTGAGAGAGGATGAATCCGGTGATGGAATTCTTCAGGGCGTCCGGCTTGACGAGCACCAATGTCTGCTCGAGCTGCTTCTTATCCATCGACGAGCTTCCTCACAGAGTTGGATATGGTCGTGATGTTGCCTTTACACCCGAGCCGCCGGAGAGAAGGATATCGAGTCCAGAAGAGACGAGGCGCCGCGATTACGACCGACCGCGGCGCCGCGAAACTCAAGTCTACATCTTCGCCATCTTTTCCATCAGATCGACGCTGCGGTTCGAGTAACCCCACTCGTTGTCGTACCAGCTTACCACCTTGACCATGTTGCCGTTGACCATGGTCAGAAGCGAATCGAAGATGCTGGAGAACGGATTGTTCACGATATCGCTGCTGACGATCGGCTCATCGCAGTAGGCGAGAATGCCCTTCATGGGGCCCTCGGCCGCCTTCTTCATCGCCGCGTTGATGGCGTCGACCGAAGCCTCTTTCTTGACCTCCACTACCAGGTCCACTACGCTGCCCACGGGAACAGGAACGCGCAGCGCGAAACCGTGCAGTTTGCCGTCGAGCTCCGGGATGACCTGGCCAATGGCCTTGGCGGCGCCGGTCGAGGTCGGGATGATGTTGCAGGCGGCCGCCCGGGCCCGGCGCAGGTCGCTGTGGATCATGTCCGCGACGCGCTGGTCGTTGGTATACGCATGTATGGTGGTCATCAGACCCTTCTCGAT
>CAZGRF010000378.1:0-4049 GCA_964527825.1 uncultured Pirellulales bacterium | reverse complement strand
AAGGAGATGGTGTCTATGGCAAAAGTAGCGAAGTTCACGGATGAGCAGAAGTTTCAGGTCGCCCTGGACCTGCTGGCCGGCCAGCTCTCCCACGTTGAAGTCTGCCGCAAGTACGACATCAGCTCGACCTACGCCTACAAGCTGAAGGATCGAGCCCTGGAGGTCCTCCGCGATCGGATCGGTCGGCCCGTCGGGCGGGTGGACCCGCAAAGCGAGCGACTGGAGAAGCGTGTCGCGGACCTGGAGCAATTGGCCGGAGATCAGGCCCTGGCCATCCGCTATCTAAAAAAAACACGCGGCCACGCGTAGAGGTCTACCGGATGCACGAGGAACACGAACTGAGCGTTCGACGCCTGGCGAGGGCTTTCTCTGAACCGCCTTCGAGCGTGGAGCGGTGGCTCAAACGCAAAGAGCCGACGGTCTCCAAGACACGCCGACAGCGTCCCGTTAGCGACGAACCGACCCTGCGAGAGCAGGTCCGTGCTCTGGCCGATCAGCCGCGTCATCGGACGTTCGGCTATCGACGGATTGAGGCTTTGTTGCGTAGAGACGGTGTGTCGATCAACCACAAGACGGTCCGGCGGATTCTGGGAGATATGGGATTGTTGCGTCCGAAGGTTTCCTACAAAGCGAAGCGCGCCAAACGCGTGGAGAAGATGCGGCCGCAGCGTCCGAACCAGGGCTGGCAGATCGACATGACCAGCTTGGTCCTCAGCGACCTGACGCCGCTGTTCCTGGTAACGGTGGTGGACTGCTACACGCGGGAGTTGGTGGGCTGGACGCTGGATCGCCGCTGCCGGGCCGGAGAGTGGACGGCGGCGGTTCGGATGGCGTTGGAGTCACGAGGCCTGATGGAGAAGGCGACCTGTCAGGAGTTGGGCCTGGTGCTTCGCAGCGACAACGGCTCTCAGCCCTGCTCGAAGCGGTTCGTCGAGTACCTCGCCGCCCACGGCATCCAGGGCCAATACACCGGCTACAACGCGCCGGATGACAACGATTATAGTTCATGGTGCACCTCATTGGTTGGGTGAGATGTGAATGGGCTGTGTTGCCTCCGTTCGGAGAGTCTTCCCCATTGGCCCTGTTGCTTCTTCGGTCGCTGATCTTGTGGTGGCAGTTCATAGAGTCGTTCTCCTTTATCATTGTATGCGTCGCCTCGCAGAAGTCCATGCGCGTACCAGATTCTGATGGTCGTTCGTGACACTCCCAGTTCGACCGCCATCTCGGAAGCGGTACAGAGTCCCTTCTCCCGCAAGCGGTCATAGCGGCACTTGAGTCCATACTTTCGACGGAGCTTGGCGACATTGGATGGTGTGAACTGGCACTTCATGCCGGAGAGGTACGCTTGCCGATTCAGTTCGGCCGCCACACCGGCGTCCGTATAGGTATCCAGTAATCGATCGATCTGACGGATCACCTGCGGAGGGGTCGTTCGCATCTGCCAGGCATTGGGAGGTATCGGCAGCGTCAGCGTTCGAGTGGCGCCTCCTTTGAACCGGATGTTGGCGGTGATCTGGTCGGCCTTGATGAGCGTCACGTCCTCAATCAGGAGGCGTACGATGCGCTTGCGGTCCTGATCGCTGGTGCCCGGATCGTGCCAGAGCTGCGGCAGGTCCTGTGCCAGTGCCAGCACCTTCTGCCGACTGGTTTCGTCCAGGACGAATCGGTCTTTCTGCCGCTGCTGCTCGCAGTGCTCCTGCGCCTCGGTCAGGGCGCGGAGTTTGTCATTCCAGTCGGCCTCCAATGCATCGGCCACCAATCGGTTGTTGGGATCGACCTGCATGAAGCGGTTGCGCGCCAGCTCCGCTTCGTAGCGAGCGCGTTCGACCTGTTGCCGTCGCAGTTGATCCACTTCCTGCAGTCGGGCCTGGAGTTCGGCCTGTACGGCGAAGGCCAGTTCCAATGTGACCGGCTGGACCATCTCCAGCAGCAGGTCTCCGATGGCTCGGTCAATGCTGTGGCCGGGGATCGTCTGGCAGGCGGGCTGACTTCGTTCACAGCGTTCACGCTGGCAGTTGTAATCGACCATTGGCCCGGCTTCTCTGGTGTGGTATCTCACCGTCATTCGCCGGCCACAGACGCCGCAGAGCACCAGACCCTGGAGCAGGGCGGGTCCTTGTCCCGGCGGGCTGTTGCGGCGATCCACCCCATAGGCTCGGGCACAGGCATGCAGCGTCTGAAGGTTGTCCTGATACTGCTGCCAACGGATGTATCCGGGATGAGCGTCTGGAATCAAGGTGTGCCACTGTTCCTGTGGCAGAGGCTTGACGGTGGTAGGTGCGTTGAGCCGCTTGCAGGTCTTGGTGCGACCGAAGACGAAGGCCCCGGCGTATCGAGGATTGTGCAGCACCTCAAGGGTTCGCGAATGGCCCAGCGGTCCCCAGACCAGTCGGCCCTTGTTGAGGCCCCGGCGGAAGCGTCGAGGGAAGGTCAGCTCGTTCTTGTTGAAGTATGTAACCACGGCCCGGGCAGAGCCTTCCCTCTGGTAGACTTGGAACACGGTACGTAGGGCTTGTTGGACCTGCTGGTCCGGGTCGAGGATGACATTACCTTGCCTGTCGTAGACCAAGCCGATTGGCAGTGGCACACGCAGCTCTCCTCGTCGGGCCTTGCTGCGGATCCCGCCTTGAAGCCGGGCGCGAAGCACGTGCAACTCCGCCTCGCTCATCGCGCCTTTGAGTCCCAGCAGCAACCGATCGTTGAAGTTGCCCGGATCGTACAGGCCGTCCTCATCCAGGATCAGCGTGTCGGTCAGACCGCAGATCTCCAGCAGACGATGCCAGTCACAGTTGTTGCGCGCCAGCCGCGATACCTCCAGTCCCAGCACGATCCCCGCGCGCCCCATGCCCACCTCGGCCACCAGCTTCTGGAAGCCTTCCCGGTCGGTCGCCGAGGCGCCAGACTGGCCCTGGTCACCATCAATGACATGCACGCGTTCGGCCGGCCAGCCCAAGGCAATCGCCCGTTGCTTGAGGGCATACTGTCGCTGGGTGCTCTCGGTGTTGTGGAAGACCTGCTGCAGCGTGGACTGGCGGATATACAAATAGGCGTCCCGCTGGAGATGGTCCGTCCGTACCTTCTGATGAGGATCATGATTGGATGCGATCATACCATCACCTCCTGTCTGGCGGTCAGGATCATGTTGGCTAGGACCGTGACCAGTTGGGTGGAAAGGGATAGAGATACTATCGGAGAAGAGACACGGGGCCGTGCGAGCTTCGCGGCCAGCGGATCAGTTCCCACCTGCTGCGGCCAGGCGTGCATCCAGGCCGATACTCCCTGCCGCAGCAAAAGGGTCAAGCCCCAGGAGCCGTTGACCGAGCCAACCTCCTTCACAGCGGTACGGCGCAGCTCTTCGTACCGCGTGGTCCATCGGTCGTGTCCGGCATCGGTGGCTACGCCGGTTCGCTCGGTCGCCCCCTTTTTGCTCTGCGTGCCAGAGCCCGTTCGATGCTGCGCGGATGCACCTTCAGATGCAGACGCCGGCGCAAGAGCACCGCCAGTTGGGTCGCACGCAGTGTACTGTCGGCGGCCCGCTGGCGGTCGATGAACTCCAGCACCGCCGCCGTGAGTTTGTTGGCAGCCTTGGGGCCACGCCGTCGCGGCAGCAGACCCGGCAGACCCTCCTTCTGGAACCCGGCCTTCGCCTGATAGAAGGCCACCCGCGAAAAGCCAAAGGCCCGGGCGGCCGCCGCGACGGAGACGCCCTCCACGCGCACCCGACGCAGCATCTCGTACTTGACCAGGACCAGATCCTGCGGATCGAAGAACTCGCTGTTCTGGAAGAGGGGATCCTTGACCTTGCCGGCTCTGGCGTTCAGGGCTCCGTGCTCTCGCAGAGCCTTGCCTTTGCTGTCTTGCCGCTCGTCCATGATGGCCTCCTGTGGGCAAAAGAACGGGTGTTAATACAATTATGCCGACAAGTGACAACGCGTCAAGGGAAATCTTCCGGAAGTGAACGTGCTTATCAGCAGATAAACACGTAAATATGAGCACGTACGCGGGCATGATCGGGAATGCCAAAGGCGCAATTGGCTTTACACTTGCGG
>CAZGRF010000377.1:0-4079 GCA_964527825.1 uncultured Pirellulales bacterium | reverse complement strand
AGAAGGCACGCGTGGTCGTGCGCCTTGGCATCTATGATGCGATCCCCTACCCCTATGGTTGGGGCGTGGACAAGGACGATCACACCAAGCCCGACCTGACCGAGCCGAAGAAGCTCATCGGTATGCTCCAGGAACGCGGTGTCGAGCTTATCGACATCACCATCGCGAATCCCTATTACAATCCCCACGTCGGCCGGCCCTTCAACGAGCCCATCGTGGGAGGCTACCCCGAGCCCGAGCACCCACTGCTGGGCGTCGACCGGCTCATCAACGTCACGGGCCAGATGCAGAAGGCCTATCCGGATATGGCCCTGGTGGGGACGGGCTACAGTTGGCTGCGGACCCTCATGGCCAACGTCGGAGCGGCCAACAAGACCAACAGCCTCGTGACCATCGTCGGCGGCGGGCGCATGGCCTTTGCGTATCCCGATTTCCCCCGGGACATTATCGACAAGGGGAAGATGGACCCGGAGAAAGTTTGCATCGGCTGTAGCGCCTGCACGCAGATCATGCGAGACGGCGGCCGGACCGGTTGCGTCGTGCACGACAATGAAGTCTACGGGCCGATCTTCAAGCACGGCCGCATGAGCGACAAGGACAACCTGCTGCGCCTCGCGGCCGATTGCCGCAAATGCCAGGAACCGACGTGCCGGCTTGCCTGCCCGGCCGGGATCGACATCGCGAGATTCATCGACCTGTTCCTCGACGGCAAGGAGCGCGAAGCCTATGAAGTCATCCGTCAGGCCAACGTCTTCCCGGAAGTCTGCGCGTGGCTGTGCCCCGTCGAGCAGCAATGCCAGGGCAACTGCTTGCAAGGCTTCATCGGTGACGGCCCGCTTCCGATTGCCGACATTCAAAGATTTCTTTCTGAGAAGGCCAACCAGAGCGGCTGGTCGAAGCTGCGCATTCCCAGGGAGGCGACCGGCAAGACGATCGCCGTCATCGGCGCCGGCCCGGCCGGTCTGGCCTGTGCGGCCCGCCTCCTCGAAGCCGGCCACGGCGTGACGATCTTCGACCGAAACACCGAGTTTGGCGGCATGGTCGAATCCGTCATTCCGCCGGACCGGCAGAGCGACGCGCTGAAGAACGAACTGGCCGCGATCTTTGCCGATGTGCGCAAGGATCGGATGACTCTCAAGCTGGGTCAAGAGCTTGATGCGACACGCAACCTCGACACCATCATGTCACAAGGCTTCGACGCCGCGTTCATCGGCCTGGGTCTGCCCAAGGCCACGAGCGTGACGGCGAAGCAAATGGTGGGGTTGTGGAATGCGATGGATTTCCTCGCGGCCGCTAGGCTGCCGGACAAGATCGACCTAACCGGCAAGTCCATCGCCGTCATCGGCGGCGGCAACACCGCCATGGACGCGGCCGTCAGCGCCAAGCAGCTCGATGCAAAGGACGTTTACTTGATCTATCGACGCTCGTTCAGGGAGATGCCCGCCTGGGGCGCCGAGCGCGAGCGAGCCATTAGCCTCGGCGTGCATTTCCTCATCCTGACCCAACCGCTGGAGTACCTGGCCCATGACGGCAAGCTGACCGGGATCAAGCTCTGCCCGACTCGGCTGGGCGAACGCGACCGGAGCGGCCGGCGCCGGCCGGAACCCATCACCGCCAGCGCTTACGACTTGGACATGGACGTCGTAGTCGAGGCCATCGGCCAGGTCGCGGAGGAGAACATCGAGGAAATGCTGCCGGGCGTGGAGATCCAGAACGGCCTGATTCAGACACAGAACGGCACACTTGCGACCTCACGTGAGGCCGTCTTTGCGGGCGGCGACCTCGTCAGAGGACCGTCCACCGTGGTGGCCGCCGTCGCGGATGGCATGAGGGCCGCCGGAGAAATCGACAAGTTCGTGCGATCATAGAAGAGAGGGGTTTGGTCATGCCGGAAAGACCCGTAGTCATCGTGACAGGAGGCAGTCGAGGGATTGGTGGAGCGATCGCGCTGGAACTGGCCAAGCTCGGCTACGATGTTATGATCGCACATTACGATTTCAACGAGCAGGGTCAGCCCGATGAGATCAATGCGAGGGCAACGCAGAAACAGACCAAGGCTCTCGGCGCCAAATGCGAGGTCCTGCGCATCGATGTGAGCAACAAAGAGGATCGCAAGAAGCTGGTGGACCAGACCAAGGTGAGGTTCGGCGGCCGATGCCACATGCTGGTCAACAACGCCGGCGTCGCTCCCTCGAAGCGGCTCGACCTGCTGGAGGCAACAGAGGAAAGCTTCGACCGCGTCATGAACATCAACCTCAAAGGCCCCTACTTCCTCACGCAGACGGTCGCCAACTGGATGATCGAACAGAAGAAGGCGGACCCCAAGGGCGGCTATCGCATTGTCAACACGGGCTCGATCTCCGCTTACACGAGCAGTCCCGGCCGAGGCGAGTATTGCGTCAGCAAAGCCGGCGTCAGCATGATGACCATGCTCTACGCCGACCGGCTCGCCGAATTCGGTATCGGCGTGTTCGAAATCAGGCCCGGCATCATCAAGACAGATATGACCAAGGTCGTCACGGCCAAGTACGACAAGCTCATCGCCGAGGGCATCACGCCGATCAAGCGTTGGGGCATGCCTGAGGACATCGCGCTGACCGTGGGCGCGATCGCGGAAGGCCGGCTCGACTTCTCCACCGGCCAGGTCATCAACGTCGATGGCGGCTTCCATTTCCGCAGGCTCTAACGTGTCACTGGTTCAGATACGAGGGGAACATGGCTGTTGAACGCACAATCCAGGCCCTGCTGAAAGACGGGTTCATTCTGGTCTTCAACCAGGATAAGCTTGACATCGTCAAGACCGCCGAGGCGCTCCTCGCCGCGGGCATCGGCAACATGGAGGTCACCTGCCGCATCAAAAAGCCCCTGGAGAAGCTGTCGCGACTGCGGAAGGAACTGCCCGACTTCGTCGCGGGCGCCGCAAGCCTGATCGACTGGCCCGACATGCTGAAGGTCTACAACGCGGCCCACGCCGACGATCCGCTGCCTTCGTTGCAGCAGGTCATTGACGCGGGTGCCAGCTATCTCGTCTCGGCCGTGAACTTCAGCGACGCCGGTTTCGAGAAGTTCGTCGGCAAGGTGCCGATGATCCCCGGCTGCGGCAGCGCCACCGAGATCATCAGCCAGTATTCGAAAGGCGCCAACCTCTGCAAGGTCTTCCCCGCGCGGGAATTAGGCGGCCCGGCCTTTGTGAAGGCGGTCGATCCGGCTATCCACAAAATCATCAGTCTCGTTCCGACCGGCGGCACGAACGCGAGCAATGTCCCGGACTACATCGAGGCAGGGGTGCTCGTGCTGGGCGGCTCATTCAGCATGATCGACAAGGCGACCTTGCGGAAGATCATCGACGAACAGGACTACAAGCTGCTGGCGCAAGAGTTGGCCCTCGTCAAACAGCTCATCGACCGACTGCGCCGGGAGAAGTATCCGGCATTGGATCTCGCTAACGCGACAGTGGCACAGATTAGCAAGGCAACCGACCGGGACTTCAACATCGCTCGATCTGGCGGGGTGGGATTCATCCCACCGAAATGCGCGGGCGAAGGAACCGGTGGGGTAAACCCCACCCCACAATCTGAAGAGGCAAGATCCCATCGAAGGTGAGGTGCAAGACGTGGCAACCAGGAAGATCGCCAAGCGGAATGTCGCCATCCACAACTACAGCACGGTAATCGTCGGGGCCGGGGCCGCGGGGATGAACTGCGCGGTTCACCTCTACGAGTTCATGAAGGGCAAGGGCGTCAAAGACCCGCAGAAGCGCATCGCGGTCGTGACGGGCGGCATCAAGCTCGGCGCCTCCCGCATGAGCGGTTCGGACAAGCAGACCTACTACAAGCAAGGCACCAGCCCGGAGATTCCTGACTGCGCGGAGGAATTCGCCAAGACGCTGCTGGCCGGCGGCTGTTGTCACGGGGACCTGGCGCTGGCCGAAGGTATCAGCTCGCTGCGTGAGTTCTCTCATCTGGTGCAGGCGGGCGTTCCCTTCCCGACCGACACGATGGGCACGTTCATCGGCTACAAGACCGACCACGACCCCGCCGAGCGCGCCACCAGCGCCGGACCCAAGACCAGCAAGTTCA
>CAZGRF010000376.1:0-4103 GCA_964527825.1 uncultured Pirellulales bacterium | reverse complement strand
TCGGCGGTCTCCACGCCGAGACCGTCACCGCGGACACCTTGGCGGAGCTCGAAAAGGCCCTGCCGAAGTAGGCTGACTGTCTGGTGCATTGGCGACCAGGGCCGGGCATCTTTCGCCCGGCCTTTTTTTACACTGCTGCCGGAATTGGCATTTTCCTCGACACATTTTTCCGTTGGCGCGCAAACTATATGGTGACGACCGATCCATCGATGGCTCTCACCGGTAACTGAAGGCCGACCGATATGCAGAGGCAAACCGAGACGGAAATAGCCGAGGGCCTGCGACAAGGCAATCGCGACGCCTGGTTGACACTGTACGACCTGTATGCAGAGAAGGTCTGGCACAATGTCGCCAGGCTGATGGGGGGCGACCCGGCGTCTGTCTCCGACATCGTGCAGGAGACATTCCTGGCGGCGGCGCGCTCCGCGGGCAGCTTCAATCCTCAGCGTGGCAGCCTGTGGGTCTGGCTTTGGACTATAGCCAAACGCCAGATAGCTCTCCACTACCGAAAATGTCAGCAAAGATCGGCACTCGTCCAGGCCCAAACGTGGTGGACGTCTCTGAATGGCCAGAAGGACGATTGGCTCCAGGGCGCGGAAGAGCCGCCTCCTGAGGTGCTCGAATCTCGGGAATTGGCAGAGCTGGTCAGATGTACCCTGGAAGAGCTGCCGGCAGAATATCAGGTGCTCTTGATGGCGAAGCACGTCGACGGGATTGCGGTCCGAGAGATTGCAGCCCAGGTCAATGGCTCATCTATGGCGGTCCGATCGAAGTTGGCTCGGGCAAGAAAAGCCTTTCGAGAAGTTTTTGGGCGGCTGATTCATCGTGCATCCGGGATGCAAGAGGTGGCATCATGAGAAGGTGGAAGAACAGGAACTCAGATGAGAACCTCACTTCATTGCTGTCTGCGGTAGAGAAGCAAGCCGTCGTACCTGACTCGGAGTTTCTGAAGGAGCTACGAGAACGCTCCGCAAGAGAATTTGCAGCCGGCGCGCCAAGTGTATCCGCGAACACACCGAAGTCCATCCGCATCGCAGCCTTATGGAGTATGATCATGAAAAGCCCATTGACAAAACTCGCCGTCGCGGCAGTCGTAGTTATCGCCTGTGTGATCGGCCTGTCTCTCTGGAGAACCACCGGATCCGGCATTGCCCTGGCGGATGTGCTCGCCCGTGTTGAGCAGGTCAAGGCTTTCAAGAGCAGGGTGAATTACGCTCTGACCCAGCGACTGCCTTCCGGTGAACCGAACCGATTCGAAACACGCTCCACCTGTTTGACGTCACAAGAATATGGCTGGAAAATCAATTGTGAAGCACCAGACCCCAATGGCGAATGGATACCTGTCACAGTATTCTATATATGCCCACAGAAGAAAACTCTCATTCAGATCTCACCCAGGACCATGAGGTACATGCGTTTGAGATGGGACGACGCCGAGGCTCAGCAGCAGCAAGAGGAATTGAGCCAATCGAGCGACCCGGGTGCGCTTCTCAAAGGTATCATGGCCTGCAAGTACGAGAATCTGGGCCGCTCGACCATCGATGGTGTCGACGTGGAAGGATTCCGCACAACCGATTGCAACTGCAACTCGCAAATGAGCGCACCTGTGTTCAGGAACCGAGAGGTTGAGGTCAAGGTGTGGGTCGATGTGAAGAAACGCTTGCCGGTGCGGTACGAGAGTCTCACCACCGGACTGGACCGCCGGGGAAATCCGACGAGCCATCGCTTCGTGACGGATGATTTCCAGTGGGATGTCCCCGTTACGGCGGCGGACTTTGAGCCGCCGCCCGTACCAGACGGCTATGAAGTTGTGGACCGTCCTGGAGTGATTGATGAGGAGGCTGCAATCCAGGGTCTAAAGCAATGTGCCGAGCTCATTGGCAGCTACCTCACCATCAGCGAAGGAGAAGGGTCAGGGTGGACAGTAGTGTCGGCACTTGAAAAGAGTGAAACCCCCGCAGCCGTACGATTGAAGGAACAGATAAAAGAGCTTCCAGAAATGCAGAAACTCAACACGGTCCGCCGTGCCGTGATCCCCATGTTCGAGGGGTTCATGCGGTTCTACAATGGGCTGGTGCAGGACAAGAAGGACCCCGCATACTACGGCAAGACCGTTACCCCAAAAGACGCAGATAAGGTCCTGCTGCGGTGGAAGGTCTCCGATAGCAAATACCGTGTCATCTTCGGCGACCTGCACGCCGAGACGGTCTCCCCGGAGAAACTCGCGGAGCTCGAGAAGGTCCTGCCGAAATAGCCAGTTCACCGTTCGTCAATCAGCCAAGGGGCCGAGTCTTCGGATTCGGCCGTTTGCTTTTTCTCGATTCTGCGCACGCAGCGCTTGCTATCACAGGAGGCTGGTGAGGTTTATGGCAACCTCTCGGAACCTCTCGGCGGGTAGTGTCACCGTCCGCCATTTGGGGCTGCGGCGCTTGATGTGGCGCGCGTAGTCGTCCACGCACACCGCCAGGAACAAGTATCGGTCCGACCCCAGGAGCAGTGTCTCGCGGCCGTCAAAGTCCACGTCCACGTTGAGCACGCGATAGGCGAAAATAAAGGCAGCCTCGTAGCTGGGACCGAGGACCCGCTGCCACATCAGGAGGCTCGCGACGTCATCCCGAGTTACCCAGCACTCGAAGCCTCGCATCTCGGCGACGTTCGTGCCTTTGAAGGTCCGTCCCTTGACCTCGGCAATGATGCGCCTACCGGCGGCGGTGCAGAGGAGGAAATCGAAGTTCTTGACCGACTGCTGCGCCGGGCCGATGCGCTCGTGTTCGTCGGCGCGCACGTACTGAATCTGATGGTCGATCAGCCAGTGCTCAAAGGCCCGCTCGTAATGATTGACCGCGTCGTCCGTCATCGTCCCGCTCCAGCCACCGGCAGAACCTCGCCATCCCGCCGAGCCCTGCAACTGTACGCCAAGCCAAGATGCCCTACCGCCCTTCAGTCACCCTTGCGCACGCAGGGGTCCAGAAACCACTCGCAAGCGCTGGATTCCCGCGTGCGCGGGAATGACAGCATTGCCCTTTGCATTCAACCGACCGTTCGACAGCCAGCAGTTCCGCCCTCGCAGGCCAACTCCGCGAGGAATCGGTCGACGCCCATCTGGACCTGCGTGGGCTGGTCTTCCACCATATTCTTAATAACAAGCTCCCTTCTGTCGGCGTACTCCTGCCCAATAATCACGCACCTTCTCGCATTCTGCTTCGACGCATCTTTGAGCTGCTTGGAGAGACTCGGCGCTTCGCTGTTTCCACCTGGGTCCAGCCAAAGACTGTAGTTGAAGCCCGCAGAATGTCCTGTTTCGCGGATCTTGGCTGTGAGGGCAAAGATGTCCTTCGTGAACACCGCATCCGCGCAGGTGACGTAGTACTCAAGCTGCTGCTTGGGCACCTGCTTCTCAAGCAGCCCTTTCTCCGCAAGCAAAATCTCCAGCACGGCATCGCCCATGCCCATGCCAGTAGCGCCGAGACGTGGGCCACCAAAATCCCGCAGCAAGCTATCGTAGCGCCCCCCGCCACAGATCGCTCGAAGCTCGCCCACAATGTCGTGGACCTCGAAGACAACCCCTGTGTAATATGCCAGCCCTCGGACAATGCCCGGGTCAAAAACGCAGTAGTCCGAGACACCCATCAAGTCCAGAGTATGGAATACGACCTTGAGATCCACGATCGCGCTCCGGATATCGTCGTTCACATCGACTACCTTCTCGACATCGTCAACGGACCGCAGCGCCATGAAATCCTGGATGGACCTCGCCTGGCTCGAATCCGGCATCTGCTCGGCCAGCATCGCCTCAAATGTCTCAGCAGGCAACTTCGCTCTCTTGTCGAGGACAGCATAGAGCGAACCGAACTTCTCGTCTGGGACCCCTATGCCCTTGAGCACTGCTGCGAGCAGTTTCCTGCTCGAGATTTTGGCCCGAATGTCCCTGGTCGTCAGACCGACAGAGCGGAGATAATCCAGCGTCGTGAGGATGATCTCTGCGTCGGCCGTGGATCTCTCGACGCCGATAATATCGATGTTCCACTGAAAGAACTCGCGCAGGCGCCCTTTCTGCGGGCGCTCGGCCCGGCACAGTCGCGGCACGGAGAACCATTTGATGG
>CAZGRF010000375.1:0-4121 GCA_964527825.1 uncultured Pirellulales bacterium | reverse complement strand
CCGGACACGTCACGCTGGCCTTCGTCGATCCCTGCGACCCGAACGGTGCCGCGATGATCCGCAACGTCAAAGGCTACGACTTCGCCGTTTTCGAGAACGGCATCATCTCACAATTCACCACGGTCAACGGTTCCTTGCAGGGACAGTTGCTGGCCGAGCTCGGCTACGTCGAGGTCTCCTCTAATGGCGTCGATTTCGCCCGATTCCCGTCGGTCTCACTGACAGCAGCGCGGGTTGGCGCTTATGGCACGATCGCACCCGGTGACGTCCACAATCTGGCCGGCAAACATCCCAATGCCAACGGGATTTGCATCGGCACGCCCTTTGATCTGAATGACCTGCTGTATCATCCGAGCGTCATCGCGGGGTTGGTGGACCTCGACAACATCACCTACGCGCGCATAGTGGATATCCCCGGCAGCGGCGATTTCTTCGACGAAGCCCCGGCCTACATCGACCCCAACACGCCACCCGATTGGAATCCCTATGCGAACGCGCATCCCATCTACGACCAGTGGCCAACTTACGGCTCAGGCGGATTCGACCTCGAAGCTGTCGGCGTCCTCTGTCCGCAAGAGTACGAAGCGGACATCAACCTTGATGGCCTCGTGGATGCGAATGATCTGGACCTTATGATCTCATGCTTCAAGAGCCAGTTCGGCCAATCGAACTGGATCGGCCGCTGTGATCTGGCGCAGCCCAAGGACATGGTGATTGACGAGAAAGACCTCGCTGCCTTCGCCTCGCAGTGGGGACAGACGGAGGCATGGCGGGCCGCCGTGCCAAGCGAACCGGACGAGCAATGAACCTAACAGAGAGACACAGCGGAGCGATGGGACGGCACCCTGGCAGAAGGGCCTTCACGCTGACGGAAGTGCTGGTGGTTGTCTTCGCGCTGGCATTGTTGGTGGCCCTGTTGATGCCCGCCTTGGGCGGGGCCAGGTCGCAGGCCCGGGCCCTGGTGTGCCGCTCCAACCTCCGCCAGCTTGTGCTGGCCAACGTCGGGTATGCGACGGAGAACGATGGGTCCTACGTCGCGGCAGCCAGTGACATGTGGAACAACGCCGGTCTGCATCGGTGGCACGGCGTGCGCGCCGGTCGCGACGAGCCCTTCGAACCGTCCAAGGGGCCGCTTGCGGGCTATCTGGCGGAAGGACGCGTCAAGCAGTGTCCCACGCGCGTCGGATTCGGCACGAATACGGATTGGGACTGCAACTTCGAACGCGGCTGCGGCGGCTACGGCTACAACATGACGTATCTCGGCAGTCGGCTCTGGGATGCCTGCGTCGAATTCAGGCAAGCCTACGCCCGCACGACTTCCGCTCAGGAGGTCTCCTGCCCGGGGCAAACACTGATGTTCGCCGACACAGCCATGGCCAACGGCGGCGATTCTCTTATCGAGTACTCCTTTGCCGAGCCACCCTTTACTGTCTATGCGGGGCAGGTCATGGCCGAGTTCTACATGTCACCATCTATCCACTTCCGCCATCAGAGTCGCGCCAACATCGGCTGGGCGGACGGTCACGTGGGGACGGAAGAGATGGCGGAATTCGGCGCGGCGAACGCGTACGGCGCCGACTCATCCGCGTTCGAGCTCGGCTGGTTCGAGCCGGTCGACAATACACCGTTCGATTTGCGATAGCAGCGTCCTGTTTGACCGCGCCGGCGGGCCTGCATATAATGCCCGGTATGACGGAACCGAGAGCATCGCGATGGGCAAGCCTTGCGGGACGAACACTGCGAGCCACGGTCGAAGGTCTGAACCAGCTTCTCTGGCCGCCGGTCTGCACTAGCTGCGGCCGAGGCGTCGCGCCGACCGACCGCGAATTGTGCTCGGACTGCTGGAACCAACTGCTGACTTGCACGGCCGGAGAGTACTGTCCGCACTGCGGGCGGGATGCCAGCCGATACGGATTAGTGGCCGGGGCATGCCCGTCGTGTCAGGGCATGCCGCTGCACTTCGACGGCATCGCCCGGGCCGGCGTCTATACCGACGCGCTTCGGCAAATGGTCATATCGTTCAAGAACGGCCGATCGGAGCTTGATGTCACTTTGGGCCGGTTGGCCGATGCGGCTTTTCAGGGCAGCCCCTTCTATGACAGCATCGACGTGCTGGTCCCCGTCCCCTTGCACTGGACGAGGCGGCTGTCGCGCGGGTACAACCAATCCCATCTGATCGCCAAACGGGTGAAGCACCCTGCCGCCCGGACCTGCACCGATCTGGTCCGCGTCCGTCGCACCAAGTTCCAGCCCGCGATGCCCACGCTCGCCGCCCGAGCGGACAACGTCAAAGGGGCCTTTGCCGTCCGCCCGGACCACAGGTTCGCCGGCAAGATTGTCTGCTTGGTAGACGACATCAAGACCACTGGCGCCACCTTGAATGAATGCGCTGGGACCCTCAAGGACGCCGGAGCCGCCAACGTCTACGCCCTCGTCCTCGCGGTGGCTGGACAGAAGGACCCGCGATCGCAGCGCGCCCGGACGGCCGACGGCGGCAGCCTTACAGCATCTGATATCGGATGACGGCACGATAGACGCCGTCGATGCGCTTGCCTTCGACAACCGTGGGTGAGTAATTCTCGTTGCGCGGCTGCAGACGCACCTGGTTGTTCGGCTCAAAGAAGACCCGCTTGAACGTAGTCTCGTGCGGCATGGTGAAGCGAATGAAGCAATCGTCGCCATTGTGGACCTCGGCCGCCGGCGAGAACACCACGATGTCCCCTTCGGCGAATTTCGGCTCCATCGAGTCCCCTACCACGCGCACGGCGAAAGCGCTCGGATCGTGCAGATCGGGACAGCGCACGTAATCATCCGCCACGCCCACGGGATAATCGAGGTCGTTGAACTCGACGGGGTAGCCCGCCGCGACCTTGTTGATGATCGGCACCAGCCGGCCGGCGGCCAGAGCTTCCTTGCCGGCCTCCTTGTCCACGTTCTTCTTGGCCACCAGTGTTTTGGTGCCGCGCGGGGCGCGACGCTTCTTCATGAGCTCCCGCACCGCGTGACGCAGCTTCTCGTTCTCCGCCTCCTGCGACTCATACGCCTGGCGAATGTCGGACGGTATCCGATCCATGTGCGCGATGTGCAGCAACTGGCCGCGCTCGAACTTGAGGACCCTTTCGAGCTTCTTCAGCAGCGTATCACTCGGCGGGTTCTTGACCTTGCCCGTCTCGATCGTGGACAGATAGGGCTTGGAAAACCCCACTCGGTGGCTGACTTCATCCAACGTCATTTGCAGCAACTCGCGTTTGTCCCTGATGATTTGGCCAAGAGACATAAGTTTCCCCAATCCGGCCGAATGGCCTACTTCACCTCTGTCAGTTCGTACTCGGCACTGCCGAGACCGATCTTCACAGCGTGTTCGATCTGGTAACGCCAATCGAGGTTCTTGTTGCCGATCAGCTTGGCCAGCCTCCCGCCGCCCCGAGTTTCCACCAGATCGATCGCTGCCTTGTCTATTGCCACGGGATCCGTCGAAGCCAGGATGCCGATATCGTCCACTATCTTGCGCATGTTAGCCTGCGCAAAGCAATCACAATCTTTAGTTACGGAGATTACAAAATTGAAGAAGGCGGCCCGGCTCTCCTTGCCCTTCAATACGCCCAGCGCGTGCTCAGCCACGCTCTTGCCCAGGGTTTCGTTCTCCTGCTGCCAATCGTATGCCACAGCGTCGAACCGGCACACGGCCACGCATTCGGCGCAGCCGATGCACTTGTCCTGGTCGATGTGGGCCATGACGTCGTCGAGCGTGATGGCGTCGGCCGGACAATGGCGGTGGCATTCGCCGCAGCGCGTGCACACGCCCTTCTTGACGTGCGGCTTGAGGGCCGAGTGCTGTCGCATTTTGCCCTTCCGGCTGGAACAACCCATTCCCAGGGTCTTGAGCGTCGCGCCGACGCAGGCCGCGATATGGCCCGTAAAATGGGCGACCGACAGAATCGACTGACACCGCACGATATCGGCCGCGATCATCACCTCCTGGTCCAGCTCGCCGTCGATGCGCACGGCCGTCTCCGCAGTGCCGAACAGCCCATCCGGGGGGATGAACGGAATACCAAGCCCCTCGACGCTGAAACCCCGCTCGATGGCCAGGGTCGTGTGGTCGATGGCGTTATGCCGCC
>CAZGRF010000374.1:0-4123 GCA_964527825.1 uncultured Pirellulales bacterium | reverse complement strand
GGAGACGGGCAAGTTCTCCCAGGCGCGCTATGATAAGCTGGCCCGGACCATCGTGCTGGAGCAGAAGCAGTTGCCGCCGTCGAGAAGCGTGCTGCCCATCGTCACGGCAGGGACGGCCGACCTGCCGGCGGCAATGGAAGCCAAAGTCACAGCCGAGATTATGGGCCAGCGCACCGAGCTTGTCTGCGACGTGGGCGTCGCGGGCCTGCACCGGCTCTTCGGGCATCTGCCCAAGCTCCGCGAGGCCAACATCGTGATCGTCGTGGCAGGTATGGAGGGCGCACTGGCCAGCGTTCTGGGTGGGCTGGTCGGATGTCCCATCATCGCGGTGCCGACCAGCGTGGGATATGGCGCGAGCTTCCAGGGACTTTCGGCCTTGCTGACCATGCTCAATAGCTGTGCGTCGGCCGTGACGGTCGTGAATATCGACAATGGATTCTCCGCCGCGATGACGGCGACGCTAATCAACCGGAGAATCGACGCGGACAGGTAGGATATGGAGATCGTCCACGAGCTACCCAGACTCAAGCCCCGACCGGTCGACGGGCACAAAGGGACATTCGGGAAGGTCTGCATCATCGCAGGCAGCGTCGGCATGACCGGTGCGGCGGTGCTGGCGGGCCGAGCCGCTTTGCGAGCTGGGGCCGGTTTGGTGCGCGTGGCAACAGCGAAAAGTGCCCTGCCGATCGTCGCGGCCCTCGAACCGTGCTACACGACCATCCCGCTGGCCGAAGACAGCGCGGGCCGCGTCAGTGCCAAGGCCATTCACGCGATCCTCGATGCGGTCGCGGAGAACGACGCCGTCGCGATTGGTCCCGGCATGGGAACAAGTGCAGGCTTACGTTCGGTCATGGAAACCCTCCTGCGGCAAGAGAATTTGCGTTTGCTGATTGATGGGGACGGGCTGAACAACCTGAGTCAGCTCTCGGGCTGGCCGAGCATGCGAAAGGCCAGTCTGATCTTGACCCCACACCCGGGTGAGATGCAACGGCTGTGGTCCGGGCTTTTCCGGGAGAGACTGCCCAGCGACCGCCAGGAAGCGGCTGGGCGCATGGCGCGGGAGACCGGGGCCGTCGTAGCGCTCAAAGGGGCCGGGACGGTCATCGCCGATGGCCGGCGGGCGTACATCAATAACACGGGCAATCCCGGCATGGCCACCGCCGGCTCAGGCGACGTGCTGACCGGCGTTATCACCGCCCTGATGGGCCAGGGGCTGGAGAACTTCGAAGCTGCGGTGCTCGGCGTCTACATGCACGGCGTCGCGGGCGACGTCGCGGCCGATAGCAAGGGGCAAATCAGCTTGATGGCCACCGACATCATCCAGGCCTTGCCGCGGGCGTTTCAAGAGGGCCACGGGCACTCCTGACAGGGCCGCCCAACGAGCGAAAAACCACGGTCATCGAACCTGGGGGCTGGAGTACTGTGTTGCAGATGTGGCCGCCGCATCTATAATGCGCGAGTCTGTGTGTGGCTCGGTGTTAGGGGAGAATCACAAGGAAAGGATATGCTATGGAACTGAGTGGCCTGGATCTAGCGATTCTGGCGGCGTTCTTCGTGTGTGTCATCGCCGTCGGTCTGCTGAAGAGCCGCAGGGAAGAAACGAGTGAGGATTACTTCCTGGCGGGGCGCGGCCTGAAGTGGTGGCTGATTGGTTTTTCGCTGATCGCGGCCAACATCTCGGCCGAGCAGTTCGTAGGAATGTCGGGCCAGGCCGCGATGAAATCCATTGGCTTGGCCGTGGCCAGTTACGAATGGATCGCGGCCATCACGCTCGTTGTCGTAGCTTTCTTCTTCCTGCCGAAGTTTCTCAAGAGTGGCATCTTTACCATACCGGAGTACTTGGAGTACCGCTTCAACCATCAATCCCGGCTGGTCATGTCGCTGTTGATGGTGATCATCTATACAGGCGTAACAATCCCGACGGTCATCTACCTGGGCGCCAAAGCGCTAAGTCCACTGTTTGCGGAGGAGTTGATGGGCATTCCCATCAATATCACCACGCTCTCCTGGTGCGTTGGGATTCTGGCCGGAGTGTATGTTGCGGCGGGCGGACTGAAGGCTTGCGCCTGGGCCGACCTCATTCAGGGATCCGCACTGATTGTGGGTGGCGGGATCATCATGGTGCTATCACTCATGGCGCTCGATAACCCAGCCAATTTCGAGGGGATCAATGCTGCTGCTGTGAACTCCTCGCTGGGGCTGGCAGATGGCGCATCATTGGGGGAGAAGTTCTCGTCACTCAAACAGTCAAGCATGCACATGGTGTTGCCGAGGACGAGCACCTTCTTGCCCTGGACGGCATTGTTGCTGGGGATCTGGATTCCCAACTTCTACTACTGGGGCTTGAACCAGTACATAATGCAGCGGACGCTGGGTGCCCATTCTCTCCGCGAAGGGCAGAGAGGTATCGTTTTCGCCGCCTTCCTGAAATTGATCATTCCCTTTATCGTCTGCATTCCGGGGATCATCGCGTTCACGCTGTACGGGCCACAGATGAAGGCGAACGCGATGAACCTGAGGGCATTGAACAGGCCCGTGTTGGAGGATTTCGCACAGGTCAAGGCCAGTCCGCCCGATGCCAAAATCGTTATCCCGTTTAATGACGACTTCGCGCAGTCAGAGCCGCAGCTTGCCGCGGAAGTGCTTTCGTTCAATGCCGCCGTATTGGGCAAGCCTGTTCCGCCGGGCCAGGACCTCGCGGCAATCAACCAGAAGCTGCTCCAGGACGTGGCCGATAGTCGTTCGGATGTGAAAGTAAGACAGGAGTTGGTTGGTTATGACTACGACGGCGCGTTTCCGCTGTTGATCCGCTACCTTACACCCAACGGCATTCGCGGGTTTGTATTGGCAGCGTTGATGGGGGCAGTGATTAGCTCGCTGGCATCGATGTTGAATGCAGCCTCTACGATCTTCACCATGGACATTTATAGGGAGTGGTTCAGCAAGAATGCCGCGCAGAAGGCGCTGGTATGGGTGGGCCGAAGTTGCATTCCCGTGGGGGTGGTCATCGGCTGCCTGATTGCTCCAGTGTTGGCCAATCCCAGGTTCAGAGGTGCTTTCGCGTTTATACAGGAGTTCCAGGGATTTGTTTCGCCCGGCGTGCTGACCATATTCCTGTTCGGCATGTTCGTGAAACGAGCCCCACGTCAGTGTGGCGTCCTGGGCCTGGTCCTCAGCCCGATTATCTACGGGATTTTGTTCTTTGGTTGGAGTGACTTGGCATTCTTGAACCGAATGGCCATCACGGTGGGCGCCATCGCGGTCGTTCTGCTGGTGATCACCATAATCAGCCCCTTGAAGGAGGCCGTCAAGCTGCCGGAGCAATCGAAGATCGAAATGAACTGGTCCAAGGGTTCGGTGTTCTTCGGCCTGTTCGTGACAGTCCTCACATTGGTGCTTTACGTGATCTTCTGGTAATAGCGGTTGGATCACCTTTGGGACTTACGTTGCCGCCGAGGCTGATCTTGTACGGCTCAAGGAGGCCAAACTGGGGGGATTGTGGCAGTCTCGTTAGCACCCTGACGCTCTATGTGATCTTCAGCCCGATTGGGCTGGCCAAGTAAAGGGAGACCGCGGGAATCCCTGCCGCTGACCCATGACGGTGGCTGATGCCAATGAGGGCGCTCTATCAACGACCCTTGGGCACACGCCCAGGGGTCGTTTCTCGTGGCGCGTCAAGCGGGACCCTCGGCTTGTGTGCCCGCATTAAGACCTGCTGCCGCCGGAAGATACAAGCCTCCCAACGGACATGGACGCCTGCTCGAGCTGCATCTGCGTGGGTCCGAAAAAAATGTTGAAGTGAGAAGCGGATGGAGATAGAATAGACTTGGTCGGGTTTGCGTATCTATAGGTCTGGTTTCATCGTTCCGGTACGGAGCGGTCCGCTTCGGCAGAGCGCCCAAACGGGCCGAGAATGCGCCCCGAAACGGAGGTCTTATGCGGTGTGCTCCATTTGACACGTGGCAAGGGGAGAGCCGGTCACACAGGTCTATGGTACGGCGGATGGTATCTGTCCATTTTTATCATCCATGCCCTTCTGGAGGAAAGAAAAGAGGTGTTTCGACCGATACTGTTTCTTGTGACAGCCGCGGCAAGCGCGGCAGTGATCGACGGAACCACCAGG
>CAZGRF010000373.1:0-4140 GCA_964527825.1 uncultured Pirellulales bacterium | reverse complement strand
GCGGCTGCCAGGTCGAAAACCCACGCCTTCTTCGCTCCCAAGGCCTCCTGTACAAAGCAGGCCGTAGAGGGAAAGGGCATCTCCGGCGTGATGGTCGCGACGATAATCAGTTCCAGGTCGTTGGCCTCGACGCCGGCGTAAGCGAGCGCCCGCCTGCCCGCCTCAGTCGCCAGGTGCGCTGTCGTCTCGCCGTCGGCGGTAACATGCCGAACCTTGATCCCGGTCCGTGTCGTGATCCACTCGTCCGAGGTATCCACCATCTCGGCAAGCTCGTCGTTCGTTAGGAGCTTGGCCGGCGCAAATGAGCCACATCCTGTGATCACGGCGCGATGGGCAGAAGGGCAACCCTTGGTTTCTCTATGCATCCGATGTCCTCACGCCTGCTTCCGAGAGACACTCGGTGATTTTGTCGTTGATTCTCTGTGTGTAGTATCTCTTGGAGGCGAATACGGCGTTGCGAATCGTTCGTGCCTTGCTGGCGCCGTGACAGATCAAGGCGGTCCCGTTGATCCCCAGCAAGGGCGCTCCCCCGTATTCATTGTAGTCGTGCTTCTGATAGACACGCATAATGATCGGTTTGAACTTGAGCGCCAGCCGGGGTTTCTCCTGCATGAGTTCATGCTTGATCGCGCGGAACAGCCCTTCGACCGCACCTTCCGTGAGCTTTAGAATCACGTTACCCACAAAGCCTTCGCAGACCACAACGTCGCAGACGCCCTGGAAAATGTCCCTACCCTCGATATTCCCGATGAACTTGAGGCGCGGATCGGATTTCAGCAGCTCCCTCGTCCGTTTGACCACCTCGTTGCCTTTGGCGTCTTCTTCCCCAATGCTCATCAACCCGACACGAGGTTGGGCAACGCCCAGGATGTGTCTGGCGTATATGCTTGACATCAACCCATACTGATAGAGATTGATCGGTTTGCAGGCGATATTGGCCCCCACGTCACAAATCGTGACGGGGCCGGCGTTCATCGGAAAGACCACCGCAATGCCGGGGCGGTTCACGCCCGGCAGGTTGCGCATCCTCATCTGAAACGCTGCCACGCAAGCGCCTGTGTTTCCCGCTGAAATGACGGCATCGGCCTCTCCTAATTTGCCCAGTTTGGCCAGAATGCCGATCGAGCTCTTGGGTTTGGCGCGGAGGCTATCGATCGGCGACTCATTCATCCCGATCACGTCAGGCGCATCGACCACCTTGAGCGTCCCTCGGCTGCCGGGCCCCAACTCGCTCAGTCTCGATTCGATCAGCGGCTGCGGTCCGACCAGAATCACCTGATCGTCCCTGCCGAGTTGGGCCACAGCCTCCAACGCACCGGCGATGACTTCGTCCGGCGCGTGATCACCTCCCATGGCGTCTATCGCGATTCGCATGCTTAGCTGGCTTCCTCTTTGCCGAGCTTCAACGTGATGCGCGGATTAACGTAGCCGCAGTTCTCGCACGCAGCGTGCGGCAACTTTGCCTGGCCGCACTTCTTGCACAACGAGTAATTGACCGGTTTGAGTGCATGGTGCGCCCGCCGCGTGTGCGTCCGGCTCTTGCTGGTCTTTTTCGCTGGTAGCATTGTCACCGACTCCAAATCTTCTGCGAAGTCCGCAGCGGCTTGTTCTGGTACAACGAAAAACCTTTTTATTAGTTCACGTCAGAGTATCTGTCAAGCCAAATCTTCCGGCGGCGCCGTCGAAATCCGGGATCCTGATAGGGAGCCGCCGCCCGAGCGAAGCGGGGCGGACGCGGGCTATTAGGGCGAACTGGCCAGGGTATTTCCCAGTTGAAATGCCTCATCGAGCCGGTCCGGCCTGCTGAGTATGGCGCCGGCCATGCCTACCCCCGGCACGACAATTGCCTCCGTCAGCGTCATTTCCAGGTAGGCGAGGCTCTTCTCAAAGAACTCCATCACGGGACGCCATGTGGATTCGTTCTCCTCCTCCAGAACGATGGCCACCACAGCCTTCTTGCCTCGGATTCTCTCATGGTTCGCTTGGCAATTGAAGTACACGAACCGGTCTATGAACGCCTTCATCAGTGCGGTTGGTCCGTACCAGTAGACGGGCGTGCCGAATACGATGATGTCGCTGCCTACAATCCT
Organism: uncultured Pirellulales bacterium; assembly: GCA_964527825.1. GTDB lineage: Bacteria > Planctomycetota > Phycisphaerae > Sedimentisphaerales > Anaerobacaceae > JAFGLV01. The sequence continues at coordinate 2,050 of CAZGRF010000373.1, read as the reverse complement.
CGGATAGAGCTGCCGCATGTCGTCGTCCTTGCTACACGGCCGACCCCTCCAACATGCATGACAGCCGTCGCAGTCCCGCACCTGGAGGCCGCCCAGATGGATTATGTCCACGCAGGCGCCGCCGGCACGAGCTCCCTCGGCGATCTTTGTCAAGAGTATCTCTGTGTTGCCGTGCTTCCTCGGACTGCCGATCACCGCCAGCACGTTCATTCTGCCAGGGCTCCACGCATTTCCGAAATTGACCGACGGAGCATCATCGCATCGCCGCGAAGATCGACTCTACCATGCCGGTTGGCGCTGTCAAGGAGCCTCCGGCATCTCAGGGTTTCCGGCCGGACATGTTACCGCGCTCGTTCCAGGATGATGGACCGCGCGTGCGCGAGTCATTTCACATAGCCGTAGTGGGTCAGGAGGAGGTCCTCGTCCTGGATGAGGCCGATGCCGGGGGCGTAGGTTTTGTAGCTCTTGCCCGCCTCCAACGGCGAGGTCTCTTCCGTCTTGAGGCAATCGGTGAAGAGCCCGGCGGGTGTCTTGAGCGTCGCGCTGGTGCTGAGGTTCTCGGCCCGGTCCATCGCCTCGCCCGGGGCGATCTCCTGGTAATATCTCGCGCCGACGACTGGATGGCCCGGCACGATCAGGCCGGGCTTGAAGCCCTTTTCGTCGGCGCGCCAGGCGCCACCATGACCAACGATGAGGCCGTCTTTGTAGTCGTCAACGGCCTCGCCGAAGTAGAACACGTCGCCCGTGGCGGGGTCGATGGCGAAGTAGTTCCGCGATACTTCCGCGAGCCGGCCGTTCTTTGTCTCCCTTTCCTCCACGACGCGTGCTGTTACGCTGCCGACCTGCTCGGTCTGGTCCAGGACCGTGATAACGATCCGCTCGCTTCCACCTTCGAGCACCAACTGAAAACCTGGCCTGAGCACGAAGTAGCGGCCCTCGCCCGTCGCAGCCAAGGTCCGGCTCTCGAAGCCGAAATCCTGCGTCCAACCATCCGACGATGCCTTCTTGCCGCCCGGCGCCGCCGCACATCCGGCTATGACGCCAGAGAACACTAACGCTACTACAATCCGTTCCATTGTTCTTGACCTCCTGATGTCAATCGTAGCGTGCCGCCCCGACAAGTCAAGGAGAGACCCGCGCAGAACGGCGTCAGCGGCAAGGCCGGAGTGGGCTTGCAGTGAATTCGCTTGACCTCGGGGGCGCTTTGCCTTAAACAGGCCGGGACCAATAGCGTTGGTCGATCGGTTGTGGTTGCGCGGCGCGTTGCATCAGACGGCTGCGTCCGGCGGCGCTCCGGCCTATTGACGATCCACGCAACCGGAATGAGCCTCGCAACCCTTAGACGAACGACGAATCAGGTAGAAAGGTGTATGTGCGATGAAAACAAGCCAGAGAGCACGGAGCGTGCCGCCGTCAGCGACGATCGCCGTGACCGCCCGGGCCAAGGAGTTGAAGGCCCAGGGAGTGGACGTGGTCGGTTTTGGCGCGGGTGAGCCGGATTTCGATACTCCCGACTACATCAAAGAAGCGGCGATCAAGGCGATGAAGGAGGGCAAGACGAAGTACACGCCCGCGGCCGGCATCATTGAGCTACGGAAGGCCATCGCCGCGAAACTCGAGCGCGACAACGGTCTCAAGTACGCGCCGGAGCAGATCGTCGTCAATATCGGCGGCAAGCACTCGGTCTACGAAGCGATGCAGGCGACGCTCGATCCGGGCGACGAGGTGTTGCTGCCCAGGCCGTATTGGGTGACCTACCCCGAGGCGATCAAGCTGGCCGGCGCCGTGACGAAGATCATCGAGACGGACAAGAACAACAGCTACAAGATCACGCCCGCCCAGCTCAAGCAGGCGATCACGCCCAAGACGGCCATGCTGGTGCTCAACTCGCCGAGCAACCCCGGCGGCTTCATGTATACGCCGGAAGAGCTGAGGGCCCTCGCGAAGGTGCTCGAGGGTACGAACGTAGCCGTGATGTCGGATGAAATCTATGAGAAGCTGATCTACGGCGATTCGAAGTACATCAGCTTCGCCGCCCTGAGCGCCGATG
>CAZGRF010000372.1:0-4156 GCA_964527825.1 uncultured Pirellulales bacterium | reverse complement strand
CGTAGACGCTCGAACTGGACGCGAAGATGAACTTCTTGGCGCCTCGCTCGCGGGCCACCTCTAACATGACAACGCTACCGTTGATGTTGACGTCGGTGTAGAGCGCCGGCTGCTCGATAGAGGGCCGGACGCCTGCTCGCGCAGCGAGATGCACGATGACGTCGGTGTCATCGGGAACCGCTTGCGCCATCGCCGCCTTGTCACGGATGTCCGCCTCGACGAGCCGAAATCGGGAGTCCTGCAGGGCCTGTGCTACATTGTGGCGTTTGATCCGTGGCGCGTAGAACTCGTCGAAGCTGTCCACCCCGATGACCTGCCACCCGTCCTTCAAGAGGCGTTCAGTCAGATGGGATCCGATGAATCCTGCCGCTCCCGTTACGACGGCTCTCATGTCAGCCACTATAGTGTCCTCGCCAACTGTTTGATGTATCGGGTGATGTCTTCGGCCATATCGGTCCGCTTCAGCGCGAACTCGATATTCGTCCGGATGAATCCATCCTTGTTGCCGATGTCACATCGTCGGCCGTTGAGCCTGAGCCCGTACATGGGTCGTCTCTTGACCAGTTCACGTAGAGCGTCGGTCAGTTGCACCTCGCCGCTCCCATCGGGCCGAGTTTGGCCGATGAGATCGAAGATGTCGGCCGTAAGCAGATATCGGCCTGCGATGGCGAGATTGGACGGAGCCCTGTCTGGGCTGGGCTTCTCCACGAAGTCGCGGATGCGATAGACGCCGGGCCGGATTTCGTCGCCGTCGATGATGCCGTAAAGCCCCACCCTTTGGGGCTCGACCTCCTCGACCAGGATGATCGGGGCCTGCATCTCCTCGTACAGCTCGACGAGTTGCGCCGCCGCCGGCTTGTCTGCATCGATCAACGTGTCACCCAGAAGCACGGCAAATGGCTCGTTGTTGACGTGATGCCGCGCACAGTAGACGGCGTCACCGAGACCCCGCATTTCCTTCTGCCAGACGAAGTGAATCTCGGCGAGTTCGGAAATCCGGCGCATGGCTTCCAGTTCCTCGGTTTTGCCTTTGGCGGCAAGTTGAGACTCAAGCTGGAAGCTGCGGTCGAAGTGCTCCTCAATCGATCGCTTCCCCTTGCCGATAATCATGAGCAGATCGGAGATGCCTGCCTGGACAGCTTCCTCCACGACGTACTGAATCACCGGCGTATCCACAATAGGGAGCATTTCCTTGGGTTGCGACTTCGTCGCAGGCAGAAAACGCGTTCCGAATCCTGCCGCCGGAATGACCGCCTTGTGAATCATGCCTTCTGTTTCCCTTCCGGCGTGACGATCTTAGGCTTGATGATCTTGATGTTGAGCTTGCCCAGTCGTTTGCGCAGCTCGTGGAACATCTTTTCGCTGGTGTACGTGCCGACGATGGCGCCGCCGGAACCGGTGAACTTCGCGCTGGCGCCGGCCGAGCGAGCCGTCTCCACCATCCTGATGTTGTCCTCGCTGATCTGGTAGATTTGTCGCCTCCGGTCGAAGTTGGCGTCGAGCAGCTCACCGATTTCCTCGGCCCGTCCGCCGAGAAGGCAATGCTTGACCTTATCCGTCAGACGCGCCCAGAAGCGCATGGCATTGACGACCTTCCGCTCGCCTTGGTCGAACCGGAGCCGAATGTTGTTGTGAAACTTCTCCGTAGGCTCGCTCAGGTCGTCGCGGTAGGCGACGTAAAGCCGAGGCAGCAGCCGGGGCTTGAGCGGCTCGTAGTTGCCGTAGCCTTGCGCAAGCATGATCTGTTCGGCGAAATCCATGTAGACGAGTCCTTCGTAGACCTGGATGACGCGGTCCTGCAATCCGGCCGGGATGTGCAACTCGTGCTTCTCGGCGGCGAGCACGAGATTGGCCTGCACGTACTTGGGGATGCTGACGCCGTAGAAGGCCATCAAGGCCCGAAGGCAGGCGGTAATGATAGCGCTGGAGCCGGCCAGTCCCACGCCGTGAGGGATATCCGAGCAATAGCGAATCGTGAAGTTCTTGTCATGCAGCGTGATCTGGTTGTCTTGACAATAGTCGTAGAACGTCTTGACCGTGGCCTTGAGCAGGCGGATGCCGCCATAATAGCCGTGAAGGCGAACATCCCGGACAATGTCTGCGATGCCGCTGAAGCGCGAATGGTCTTTCTGGCTGGGCAGGATCTCCAGTTCCGGCGTCTCATACAGAACGACCTCAGCGCGGAAATTGCAGAACGCAAACGAGATCGTCTTGCCGAAGTAGCCGTCCGAGGGGTTTCCGACCAGGCCGGCTCTCGGATAGGCTTGCGTGCGGATAATCACAGAGCTCACCTCACGAAAACAGTTGGTGTCGTCCTATGCCGACCGCACCGTTAGGTACGCGCCTTTTCAAGCGGTTCAATCATGTCGATGTCGATTTCGACACTTGCAGCCTGACCCAGCATGTCGATTTGCAGCACGAGACGCGTGTTGCTTCTGGTCTGCACCACGATGCCTTCCAGACCGAGCAAAGGCCCGGCAATGACCCTGCACCACCGCCCCTCCTCGATATACTTGTGGGGTACCAGCGGCGCACCCGCGCGTATGGCCTGCTCGATCCGCACCAGCTCGCGCACCAGCTCGTCCTGATCGGTCACCTCCAGAAGGCTCACTACCCGGTTGGTCTTGAGCAGCTCAATGCGTTCGTTCTCGTGGCCGCAGAAGAACAAATAGCTTGTAAACAGCGGCAACAGCGACTTGAACGTCCGATGACTGCGCCGGCTGACCTTCAGCGTCATGGGAAGGAAGTAGCTGACATTCTTGGCCACCAGATCATGGGCCAAAGCTTTTTCGTTCCTGCTCCTGGTATGCGCCACCCACCACTGTCCATCGAAATCCCGAATGGACTGCACCTGCGGCCAAAGGATGGGCGGATTCTCCTCTATTTTGAGCAATCTTGTTCTCCTGAAATCATGCAGAGCCAAAGGCGCCACGTCGGAACCGTGTCCGATGGGCAGATTGGACAATTCATAGTATCTAAACCAGCATCCCTTTCCGGTCGATTTATCTTGTCAAAACCTGTAGTCTACAGGTCATCAGCCCGATTGTCAAACGAATTGGATTCTTGACGCGGTGCCGTGAAGGCTCGCCGCCTGGGGCTGGGCGGCGTATGATCACGGCAACCGGTCTGGGGTATCTTCGGGTGTCTTGGAGCGATAATGCGCCGATCTGAAAGCAAAGCGACAGTTGCACACCACCGGTCACCCGGTGTACTGTTCACATGTATCGGGCGGCGTGTCTCGCTGTTAGATGCCTTCCGTCGTGCGACCAGGCGTCTGCGGCAACCGACGCGTTTCTACGGAACCGACACCACGGAACTGAGCCCGGCATTACAGTTGTGCGACCAAGGCTTTCTGGTCAAGTCGATAACACACCCACGATACCTCAGTCAGCTTCGCTCAATCGTTCGCGCTCGGCATATCGGCTTGCTTATCCCGACGATTGATCTGGACCTGAGATTACTCGCGGAGCACCGGGGCCAGTTCGAGAGACTCGGTTGTCGTGTGCTGGTCTCCAATCCTGATGTTATCGACATCTGTCAGGACAAGCGAAAGACCTACCGTTTCCTGCGCCGGCATGGCTTCGATACGCCCGCGACATGGAGCGTGCGCGAGGCCCTGGCAGCCGCCGGACAAAAGAGGTTCGCGTGGCCGTGCTTCGTCAAGCCCTGGGATGGCCATGCCGGCAAAGGAACGACTGTCGTGCGCGACCGCGAGGAGATGCGCTGCGTTGCCAAACGTATTCCGAATGCGATATGCCAAGAGCTGGTCGATGGTACAGAGTACACTTGTGACGTGTATGTTGACTTTGAGATGCGCGTGCGATGTGTTGTCCCTCGCCAAAGGCTGGAAGTGCGGTCGGGCGAAGTCAGCAAGGCCCGGATTGTCAAGCGCCCGCATTTCATGAAAGAGGCGGCGCGCCTCGTCGAGCTTCTCGGAGCCGGACCGGGGGTGATTACCCTCCAGTTGTTCGAGACCGCGCGGCATGAGATCAAGTTCATCGAAATCAACCCCCGTTTCGGCGGTGGAGCGCCTCTTACTATCAAGGCGGGCGCGGATTTTCCCCGGTGGATCTTGCAGGAGCTGGCCGGCAAGCGTCCTCGCATCGGCTTTGACACATTCCAGGACGGCATGGTTATGTTGCGGTATGACGCGGAA
>CAZGRF010000371.1:0-4161 GCA_964527825.1 uncultured Pirellulales bacterium | reverse complement strand
CCCGCCGACGCCGACGCCGGCGATGTTGAGCTTTTCGCTTGGAGGCGTGTTGCCCGGCCCGCCCAGAACGCGGCGCGGCAGGACGGTAAACGCGGCGACCGCGGCGGCACTGCCGATGAAGTCGCGGCGGGAGAGCTTGCCGTTCTGCTTCTTCTCGTTGGGTCTCTGCATGTTCATATCCCCCAGGAAATCGGTCCTTGCGGCATTCGTATCATTGCGTCTCGTCTTCGCCGTCGGACGGCTTGGCGGAACCGAGACCTTTGATCTGATTGATCAAGTCTTGAGCTTGCTGGCGAATGGTCTCGTTCGCAGCGCCTTTGACGACCCGGTCGAGCATATCAAGCAACTGCTGCGGACGATCGCTGCGGATGCTCCGAGCAATCTGAACCACCGCCGACTCGGCCTCCAACTGCAACGTTGGGTCCGCAAGATACCCGGCCGCCATTTCCAGCGCCGCCAACGATTTCTCACCGGACAGGCCCGACAGCACGCGCTTCTTCTCGACCACATTGGGCGCGAGATCCATGGCTTTGCGGTACAGATCGATCGTGTCTTGGGCAGACAGGTTACTACGTTGGCCAAGCAGCCGCACGAAACCGCGCAGAGCCAAGACCCTGTGCACCTGATTGCCCGACGTCTGGGCGATCTTCAGCAGATCGTCCGCCGGCTCGGGCGTGGGCCAGTCCGCAAGGGCGCGGACCGCCGCATCCTGTACCGGCGCCTCCGCACTGCCCAGGGAAGCCCGCAAGATAGGCAACGCGTTGTTGTCACCGATCCGACCCAGGACGCGCAGCAACGCAGCACGCTTCGAGGATTCTTCAACCGTCGCCAGTGCTGCCAACACGACCGCTGCCTGTTGGCTCTTGTCTTCAGTCTTGTGGGCGACAGCCGCGATAGTCTTCTCGGCTTCGGTGCGATCCGATTGGTTGGTCAGGTTCAACAGGAGATTCACCAAAGCAGGCAAATCCTCCGGTCCGGCGACAATCCTGACGACTTTGATGGACTCCAGCCGCACTCGACGGTTCTCATCGCCGGCCGCAGCTAGAAGCGCTTCTACGCCCCGGGTGACATTGCGCTCGCCGATCGCGCGAATCAACTCAACCTTCACCGCAGGCGTCGCTGTTGGGAGTCCCTTCAGGATGGCCGCATCCGTATCGGCCCCGCGCAGTCGGTACAGACTCTCGCGGGCCGCACGCTGCTCAGCCGCCTTCGTCTCAGCCGCTCGCTGCGCCAACAGCAGGGCATGCGATGCGCCACCGAGCTGGCCAACCGCCTTCAAGGCGGCTACGCGAACCGACTCATCCGGCGACGTGCTCGCCTCAACCACGGCCGGCAACACCACGGCGTCGCCACGGTCGGCCAGAGCCGAGAGCAACTGCACCTGAACGGGCGGCGAAAGGTTCGGCAATTCGGCCGCCAAGGCCTTCGTGACCCCTTCCCCGGGGATGTCACGTGCGATGGCAATACCACCGGCCTGCCTTTCGGGATCGCCGCTCTTGAGCTCGTCGATCACCAGGTTGATGATCCCCTGGTCGACTTCACCGGCCCGGGCCCCCCTGGGGCAGAGCCCAAGCGGAGCAAGCACGCAAAGCATCAACAGAGGTAAGCAGAATCTCCTGCCCGGTAGGACCGCGTTCACAATCTCAGACCCCAGAAAGAGCATCATCTATCAGCACACAAATGGCCGCTCCGTATCTACACGACCCGCGACCAGACGTCTCCCGCGCTCTACCCAGCGGACTATCGGCTGCCGCCGGCGGCGCCGACCATACCGCGCAAGGCCGCCGTGCGCACCAGTTGCGGTACACCCGTCTTGTTCAGCGATCGGTAGATACTCAACGCCCCCGCCTTGTTGCCCTCAGCCACCATCTTGTCGGCGCATCTCAGACATGCGTCACACACGGCCGGCTTCAGCTTGTCGGGGACGCTGTCCTGGGCCTTAACTAGCGCGTCGGCCGCGTCGGCGCCACTCATCTTGCTCAACGCGCCGATGGCCGCGTCCGCCAGCAGTTCGTCCGAACTGCCTACGAGCTTGCTCATCTCGGCGACCGCGCCGCGACAACCGCGATTGCCCAACGTATTGACGATACCAATCTTGACCTTGCCTTCGGCTTTCGGCAGCGCCTCCAGCAGCGCTTTGTCCGCCGTTTCGCCTGAAATGCGCTCCAACGCATAGCGCGCCATATCCGATAGCTCTTGATCGGTCAGCATCTTCGCCAGTGCCGGGACGCAGTCATCGTTGCCGATGATGCTCAACTCCCGGCACGCGTACTGCTTGGCTGCGTACTTGGCATCGGAGTCCAGGACGCTCAGCAACGCTGTTCGGATATTCTTCAACTCGGCTTCGTCGCCGTAACTCTCACGGATGTGGTCGGTCAGCTCCGTCAGCGGCACGCGGCTCTGGCCCCAGTCGTAGCTCGTCTTCAACACTTCTATCTGTTGTTCCATGTCATGTCCCTTCTCTGTATCAATTGACAGGCTTGGCATCCACTTTAAGATCGCCTAACGCGAATTGAATCCCACGCAGATAGTGCTCCAGTATCGGCGTCGTCCAAGTCACGTCATGAACGTGGCCGAGCGAGCAATAGAACACGCGGCCTTCGCCGAAGTCCTTGATCCATGAAATGCCCGTGTCGGCATCGCTGGGCTTCTGGCATCTGGCCTTGGTGGTCGCGTCGCTCATATCCAGGCTCATTAGCACCAATTGTTTGGAGCGAGAGTAGAGCGGCGGTTCGGTGCGGTAGATCTCGTCCGCAAGCTTGAATCCCTTTCCTCCGAACGAGGCCATCAACGGATGATTCGGCTCATCGATCTTGATCGCCCACTGAGTCCTCCCTGCCATCCAGGGATGACCCGAGAACTTGCCGCCCCACATTTCCTGGCCTTCCGGCCAAATGTACGGCCGCGCATAGTAGCTGTCGGTGGCCGAGTGGATTCCGACCACGCCTTTGCCTCCTTTGACGAAATCCATCAGAGATTGGCACAGTTCCGGCGTCCTGTCAGGGCAGAGCGGCAGACTGACCGTGTTGTTGAAGCAGATGGCGTCGAAATCCTCCAGGCTCTTAGCACTCAACGCACTGACATCGTGAGCGAATGTGACACTGAAGGCACCGGTCTTCTCGCCCATGACCTCCAGTGCCTTGTTCCAGTAGGGAATACAGTCGTGGTAGAATCCGGTGACCTGATCGAGCACGAGCAGTTTTCTCGGCTTTGCCGGCTGAACGGCGGCCTTGGTGGGCATAGCCGCTTCGATCTTCTGAATCTCATCCGCTGACAATGGCCTCAGTTGCCTGGACGGTTGGGCCCACGCAGGTCCCGGCCAGAGCAGCAGGCACGCCGGACCTAGCACGAAGGCCGTGATTATGCTCGAAACGTTCTTCATCCTGTATTCCTTTCAGAGTTATGGCGATCCACAGTGTCATCGCCACGCCGGAATATGTCAATAGAACCAGCTCTACACGTGCCAGGGGCTGCGCATCGGCCTGGACATCATCCGGTTGGCCTCATCGTCGTTGACGAACTCGATCTTATCCGGGTCCCACTGGACCTTGCGGCCGAGGAGCATCGCGATTTCACCCAGGTGCCCTACCGAGATGGAACGCCAAGCGATGTCGATCGGCGTGACGGTTTCTTTGCGGGTCTTGACGCAGTCCAGGAAGTTCTGAGTGTGGTCGCGGCTTTCGTAGAGATGTGTCTCATCGGCGCCGATCACCTCGTTGAGAACGCTGGCCGGCTCGGCCCAGAGACCCCCGCGGCTGACGTGGATCCAGCCTTTCTCGCCGTACCAGGATGTGCCCATTCCATGAGGCTGCTGCCGCTCGTTGGCGACGGTCATGGTGAGCCCATCGGCGTACTTGCAGGTGAACTTGTAGGCGGTGGGAACATCGTAGATGCCGTCGCGAGGATAGTCGCCTTTGCCCTCGATCTCGACGGGTCCCGCCCGGTCCAGGCCGAGCCCCCAGTGGGCGATGTCGATATGATGGCCTGCCCAGTCCGTGAGCTGGCCACCGGAGAAGTCCATAATCCAGCGCCAATCCCAATGCGGGGCTTGATTGCTGTACCTCATGAACGGACGCCACGGCGCCGGTCCCAGCCACATGTCCCAGTCCAGCCCTTGAGGAGGCTCGGAAACCGGAGGATTCCCGGTGCCGTGGCCGGTGG
>CAZGRF010000370.1:0-4174 GCA_964527825.1 uncultured Pirellulales bacterium | reverse complement strand
CCGCGCCAGACGAAGGGATTGTAGACACGATTGACGTACGGACGCATCGGCGCCGGACCGATCCAGCGATCCCAATCGAGCGTGTCTGGGATAGGATCTTCCCCCCTCGGTCGGGCCACGCCCTGCGGCCAGTAGACTTTGTTGATCCCATTGAGCGGTCGGTCCGTCCAGATGTGGACCTCGTGAACCTGTCCGATCGCTCCATCCCAAATGGTCTCACACAGCAGGCGGACCTCCTCGCCGGCCTGGCCCTGGTTGCCCATCTGCGTAGCCACCTTGGCCTCGCGAGCAGCGTCGGCCAGCTTCCGGGCCTCAAACACCGTGTGGGTCAGCGGCTTCTCGCAATAGACGTGCAGGCCGCGCCGGATGGCAGCCATAGAAACGATCGCATGTAAATGGTCCGGCGTAGCAATCACGACCCCGTCGAGGTGCTTGTCCTCCATGTCCATCATCTCGCGGAAGTCCTTGTACTTCGTGGCCTTGGGGTACCGTTCGAACGTCCCTCGTGCGTGCTGCCAGTCCACGTCGCACAGCGCAACGATGTTCTCGCTCTCGAGACGGCCCAAATCACTTCGCCCCTGCCCGCCGACACCGATGCCGGCGATATCGAGCTTTTCGCTCGGGGGCACGTTGCCCGGACCGCCTAGCACGTGTCGGGGCACGATCGTAAAGGCCGCCACGCCCGCAGCCGCTCCCATGAACTTGCGTCGAGAAATTGTCTTGTCTTTCACGGTTACTACTCCTCAAGTGCATGATTGCGCCAGGGACAGTTGCGTTACATTGGCTCCGACACGGCTACAGCGTCCAACCGGCTCGATAATCGCGTCGCAGGTATTTGTTGGCCTCGGGCAGGTTCGTGATCTGCATGTTCGGCCCGTCGTACGCGAGTTTCAGCCCTTTCTCCTGCAGTTCGAGACTCATCCGGACCGCGACGTTGCCCAGCAACACCATCTCCGTCAAGGGACCGGCATAATCGAAGCTGGAGCCGGCCGGCTTGCCGCCCTTGCAGGCCGCGACCCACTCGGCGTGATGCCCGATGGAACGAGGAATGCTCTTGGCGGGCCGCTGGTAGTCGCGCATGCGCGATTCGGGGATCAGCCGCGGATTGTTGCCATAGCTGCCGCAGGTCAGCTTGCCCTTCTCACCGACGAAGACCACGCCGCCGAGCTTGTCGCCCATGCGCCGGCCGTCTTCCAAGTCCGCCGGCCGTTCCGGCATGAGTCCCCCATCGTACCAAGTCAGCTTCACGGGCAGCATCTCGCCGCGGGCCGGGAAAGTGTATCGCACAATGGACGCTCGCGGGTAACTCTCGGTGTTGAACGGCTTGTCCCACGTCACGGTCGGAACGAATATCGAGCAGCTCGCCTCGACCGTTTCCGGGGCCCCCAGTTTCAACGCCCAGAAGACCGGATCGAGATTGTGGCAGCCCATATCGCCCAGGCCCCCGGTGCCGAAATCCCACCAGCCGCGCCACAACATGGGATGATAGGCCGGATGATAGGGTCGCCACGGGGCCGGACCAAGCCAGCAATCCCAGTCCAGGGTTTCGGGAACCGGCGGGGTCTCCTTGGGACGGGTCAGACCCTGGGGCCAGACCGCGTGGGTCGTCCACGCGTGAACCTCGCGCACCGGGCCGATGGCGCCGTCCCAAATCCATTCGCAAATGAGCCGAATGCCCTCGCCGGAATGGCCCTGGTTGCCCATCTGGGTCGCCATGCCGGCTTCGCGCGCGGCCTCGGCGATCCGGCGGGCTTCGTACATGGAGTGGGTCAGCGGCTTCTCGCAGAAAACGTGCTTGCCCATCTTGATCGCCATCATTGAGGCGACGGCATGTGTGTGGTCCGGCGTCGCCACAACCACGGCATCGATATTCTTGTCCTCCTTTTCAAGCATGACGCGAAAGTCAGAGTACTGCTTAGCGCGGGGGTACTTCTTGAACGTCTCGGCGGCATGCTTGCGATCGACATCGCACAGGGCCACGATGTTCTCGCTGCTGACGTTTTGCAGGTCGCCGGCGCCCTGGCCGCCAACGCCGATACCGGCGATATTCAGCTTCTCGCTCGGAGGTGTATTCCCGGGCCCGCCGAGTGCGCGACGGGGCACGATCGTGAAGGCGGCGGCTCCGGCAGCGGATGCTATGAAATCTCGTCGGGAAATCGGCTGCGTTTTCACAATGTCACTCTCCAGATCGGCGTGCAGCGGCGCGGAGCCGTGTCGGGTAGCCGCGACAGTCTGTCGATGCCACCCGAAAAAGGCAAGATTCTCGATGGAGATCGGTGCTAGACCTTCATTTCCAGCGGTCCCCAACCATCGCGAGGCTCACGCCAGGCCAAGTCGTTGATCTTCGGATCACTGATGATCTTTCCAGCTTCATTCAACTCCAGTTTCTTTCCCGCACGAGCGCAGAGGTTGCCGAGCTGGATGTTGGCAGCCATGGGACCGGAGTAGCTGAAGTTGGATTGGCTGAACTCCCGTGGCTTCTCGCCCCGGCAGGCCATGAGAAACTCCTCGTGATGCCCAGGAGAGCGTTCGAGCCGTCTTTCAGGACGGCCGAACTCCCTGCGCCGCGTCTCCGGGATCAGGTACGGACTGTCCCAATAATCGCCCTCGACCAGCATCTTCCCCTTGGTGCCGATGATCAGGTTCCCCGTCCGGGGCAGTCGGCGTCCATCGGCCTTGAGCTCTTCCGGAGTCTCCGGTGTGAAAGGCGTTCCATCCTCTTTCTTGCCCTCGTACCAGTAAGTGGTGAACCCGGGGCGACCGTCTTTGACGCGGTAGGTGCTCTTGACCACCATCCCGGCCGGCCACATGTCCTTGACGGGACCGGTCATGACGATCGGCTCGGCGGTAGCCGCGTAGCCGGGCTTCATGATCGCATAGATTCCGTCGGTCGTGTGGCAGGCCATGTCACCCAAGGCCCCGGAGCCGAAATCGACGAAGCCCCGCCACTTGAATGGGTGGTAGACATCCCTTTTGTAGGGACGCATCGCGGCCGGGCCGATCCAGGCATCCCAGTCCAGGTTCTCCGGGACCGGATCGGACCCCTCCGGGCGGTCGCCGCCCTGAGGCCAGATGGGGCGATTCGTCCAGGTGTGAAACTCCACGATGTTACCGACCGCACCGGCCTTGACGTATTCGTATGCAGTTCGCCACCCGTTCCCGGCGTGGCCTTGGTTGCCCATCTGCGTAACGACCTTAGGATTCTCGGCGTAGGCGGCCGCCAGCAGTTGCGCCTCGCGCACCGACCAGGTCAGCGGCTTTTCGGTGTAACAATGGATGCCCATAGATACCGCGGTCATGGTTGGGGCGAAATGGCTGTGATCGGGCGTCGAGACGAAGACCACGTCAAGGTCCTTGCCGTGGTTCTCGAAGAGCTTGCGCCAATCCTGGTAGCCGCTCGCCTCACCCCAGCCTTCCTTCTCCAGGACACCACCCCACTGGTCCTTGTCGACCTCGGCAAAAGCAATACACTGAAGACCAGCCTCATGAGAAACGCCGGTATGGGTCCCGGCGCGCCCACCTACCGCAATGAACCCCACCTGGAGCTTCTCGTTGAGGCCCTGGGCCCGGATGAGACTCGGGAAGCCGATAGAGCAGGCGGCGCCGGCGGCAACGGTGCCCTTGATGAACTGACGACGTGTGATGTCCGACATGAGCTCAGCTCCTTTGCTTCAAGAGACTAATAGATTGAGAATGTCTTCTTATAGAGACCAGCCGTCGCGATACTGCGGCTTGACGAAACTATTGGCCTCTTCGTCGTTGGTCATGCGCATATTCTCACCGTCCCACTCCAGCACCCTGTCCGGATTCAGGACGGCCAAGTTGCCCATCACAACCGTCTCGGTGAATGGGCCGGCGTAGTCGAAATTCGAGCTGGCGGCCGGTCCACCTTTGCACGCGTTGATCCAATCCTTTTCGTGGCCGCCGGGACCGCCCTCGACGCGCCGCAAGGTCTTCGCCGGCCGGGTGTAAGCACGCATCTTGGTCTCGGGGAAGATGCGCGGGTTCTCGCTGTACGTGCCGCACATAAGCTTGCCCTTGTCCCCGACGAAGATCGTGCCGCTCTCGGGAATCCGACGTCCGGGCTCAAGGTCGTCGGGTCGCTGCGGCAGAATGCCCCCGTCGTACCAGTGCAGCTTCACCGGCGGCATCCTGTCGCGGGCCGGGAATTGAT
>CAZGRF010000369.1:0-4179 GCA_964527825.1 uncultured Pirellulales bacterium | reverse complement strand
CACGTCAAGCAGTTGCCGGAACTGGGCATGCAGTTCCGACGGGCCAAGATGCTGTACCTGCAAGAGCAGGCCTTGAGGAAGGTGATTGCCGGAACGACGGCGATCAACGAGATGCTCCGTGTGCTGACACACGCGAAGAAACCGAGCGAGGCGCCGTCCCGGTAGGAGCTTACGAGCACGACGTCATAGACAGGCGCGTTTTGGAGAATCGGAGTACACGAGATGGTCAGTCTGGTGATTTTTGGAATCCTGCTGGGCTGTGCGGCCCTGCTGTATGTCAAGGGGACGTTGGCGCAGGGTCTTATCATGGTCCTCAACGCTGTCTTGGCCAGTCTTGTCGCCTTTGCGTACTTTGAGCAACTGGCCACGCTGCTAATCAAATACTCATCGGCCATCACGCCGTGGGCGCAGACGATCTGTTTTCTGCTGTTGTTCGTCCTGGCGTTCGCCGTCCTACAATCCGTTGCCATGCAGTTGTGCAAACAGAAGATCGATCTCGGCCTGTGGCCGGAGCGGGTCGGAAGGGCGATTTGCGGCCTGATTCTGGGCTACCTCGTCGCCGGGCAACTGCTCGTTGCCGGAGCGATGGCCCCCCTGCCGAATGCGTATCCCTATGAGCGCTTCGACCAGCGAAGTACGGATGCTTCGACGAAACCCAACAAGGCCTTGTTCAACCCCGACGGATTTGTCGTCGGCCTGTTTGGCACGATCAGCAAGGGCAGCTTTGGCGCCTTGGGCGATTCGAAAAGTTTCGCTATGCTCCACGCGGGCTACCTGGATGAGCTCTATCTGAACCGGCTCAAGATCGCCAAGGAATTGACGCTCAGGACACGTTCGCCTGCCATCGAGGTGCCTCGTAAAGGTGGCGTATGGGATGCGCCCAGCAATCTGAAAGACTCGGATGGCCAGCCGGTGCCCAGCCGACCCGGCGAGAGCCTGATGCTCGTTCGCCTCGGGATCAAGAAGGGGGCGCTGCAGGACGCAGGCAAATTCACCCTCTCGCAGGTCAGACTCGTATGCCGCGTCAAGGGCGCCAGCACCAATCCACTCAGCGGGAAAGGACAGACCGTATATCCCGAGGGGTATATCGGTCCTGGGGGACAATTGGTGAAGAAGCGACTGACCGATGAGATCACCATTAGGCCTGGCGATGTGCCGGACAGGGCGAAGGACATCGACCTGGCCTTCTACGTGCCGGCGCATCTGACGCCGGCCCTGATCGGATTCAAACTCAACAACCTTCAGCAAGTCTCAACGCCGGCTTCGGGGGAAGACGCCCCGCAGACGTCCGGCTTCAGAGAATCCTCGGAGCCCTCTCAGAACCCGCCGAATGCCCCAGCGCCGACGGAGAATCCTGGTGACGCTACGTCATCTTCCAACGGCGAAAGCGAGGGAAGTGGACTCAGCGGCGTGGGTACGATGCTCACAGACGGGGCTCTCGAAGAGGATATGCAACTGTAGCAACGGTGTCGGATCCGTCAGCAGAGTGCGGCGGCGGCGGGTCCCTGAAGAGCAAGTCTCGCGATGAAAACCGGGCCGGCCTTCGATGTCACCGTGGGACGTGACATCTAACCGAGACCTCGCGACAAGCGGGCGAAGATGTGGCCGGATGATCCACTACGTGCAGACCGTCAGTTCTTCCAGGTCCACTTCCATCAGATGCTCAAGGTAATCGCTGAGATCGGCTTCGGAGAATTCGGCAAGAAACTCCTGCTTGGCGGTCTTGTTAATCTCGCAGATGCTGTCAATCAGTTCCTTTTTGTCCATTCTCAGGAATCCTTATTGGCCGGTGAACCTCTTCAAAACGACTTGTGGCATATCGGCAGGCGCTAGTCCATTTCTTTAGCTACCTAACCGTCGCCGACGTGTACGCCCCATAACCGAAGGCACGAGATACGAGAAGAGTCACCGCCTGGACCACTA
Source organism: uncultured Pirellulales bacterium (assembly GCA_964527825.1). Lineage (GTDB taxonomy): Bacteria > Planctomycetota > Phycisphaerae > Sedimentisphaerales > Anaerobacaceae > JAFGLV01. The sequence continues at coordinate 2,256 of CAZGRF010000369.1, read as the reverse complement.
CATGTGGTCCCGCCTAGTCTGGCCGCAGGACGACGACACCAATTGTCCAATAAAATCCGACATGCCACCGGTCAACGCAACTGCGGAAAATCTTGCCTCCATGCCAGGTTTTTTGACGCCTCAACTGCGGTTGAAAGACATTTCTCTTCTCGGCACGGCGTAGCATGGGATCCATTTGGGGGGAAATATGGGCCTGCGTGTGCATGGACCGGAAATCGCTGCCCCTGTATAATTGCAGTCAATTCATGTAAGGTGGACGGATTAACGATAAGTGGGAGGATGAACATGAGAAGACTCAAGAGAACACAGGAAAGGCGTGCGGCAAGAGGCCGCCGTTTCAAACGTGGGTTGCTTGCGACCGGCACTGCCGCCGCCGTGACTCTGGTCGCGAATTCCGGCCTGGCCAAATCATCTGCCGTCGAGCCCGGTGACAAGCATCAGGTGACTGTTGCACAAGACAGCGACAAGGATTCGCTGACCGACCGTGACGAGATGGCCTTGGGCTATCGCGTGTTCACAGCGGACCAGAACCGCAATGGCGTTGCCGATGGGGTAGAGCTGGCCCTGCGTTGTGCCGCCGCGATTGACCGTCTGCCCCCTCACATCGAGAAGTGGGAAGCCGCAGCGTTCGGCCTCGAACACTGTGACGTTTGCGGCGAGACCGTCAACATGGGTCTCATGGGAATCATCAACCAACGGCTGAACCTGGAGGTCGAGTTCCCCATCATTGCCCTGCACTACCTCCAGCACGGCGCCTTCAGCTACGCAGGCGACGTACACGATGGCCGTGTGGATGTCCCTAAGCTCGCCAGAGCGCTCGAGCTGCGATTTCCTTGCGCGCCGGACGAGCACCAGTTGCCACTCGACTACACAGTAGAGTCGCTCAGGCAGATCGCACCGGATGCCAATGATCTCGACGGCGACCTGCTTGCCGATAGCGAAGAAATGGCGAGCGGCCTGAATCTGTACAGCGCCGACCAGGACGAGAACCTCACGCCTGACGCGATCCAGTTGGCGCAACAGTGCGCAGAAATCATCGACGGGTTGCCGACCCTCGACCCAGACACATCTGACGAAAAGGGCATCTACAAGATCAGCTACATGATGAGAGGCGTGGAGTGGTGCGCGATATGTGGTGAAGGCGTCAACATGGGATACTGGCAAGTTGTCAACGGAGCGTTGGGCGCCTCGATAGATGTTCCCGAGATCGCTCGGCATTCCATGCAGCACGGCTCGTTCAGCTATCTCGGCGACTTCCACGCCGGCGGCCGCACGGATGTGGCGACTCTGCTGAAGATTCTCGGATTGCCCGCCGCCTGCGGCGACCTGGGTATCCCGTACGAACCTGCCGATCTGAATCAGGACTGCAAGGTCGATATTGAGGACTTCACTGAATTTGCCGAGCGGTGGCTGGAATCGATTGACCCGACCGGACAATGATTATTGGCGAGCACAAAAAGGGTGTGTCATTGGAGCTGAACTCTGCGGTCAGAGACGGTATTCGAGTTCTGAAGGCCACCGATTTCGAACTGGCCTACCTGGCCTTACTAACGCGCCAGGGGCTCAAGCCCTTGAGCCGGTGGGAGAGAACCCTGGACGAGCCGGGCCTTGAAGCCTTCAAGCAGTTGGGCTTGCCGACCCGCCAGATACGCCGGACCGTCAGGATGGACAAGGCATTTGACGAGACGGTTTTCGGTCGCGCACCGGGGTACCTCGATATTTACGCAAGCCATTTCGAGAACCACCCCGTGGATAAATCCGCCGAGACGGTCCGGATCGAGGGGTTCCTGTTTGGCTATCCGCCCTGTTGCGTCGCTCAATACATCAGGCATCCCTACGCCCCGAACGAGTTCCCCGCACGCAGGCAAGAGAAGTTGTTCCATTGGGTCTGCAAGGGCTGCATTATCACCCCGCTGCTGCTGCCCGCATACGAAGAGGTCTACCGGCTCGTGGACGGATGCTGAGCGGCGCTCGTCCGGCCTGCCCGGCCTTTTCCATCGCCCTACCCGCCCAAGCACGCAAATTGCCGAAAAACATCTTGAGAAGCGTGCCGCCGCTCTTATAAGATGCAGGGTTCCGGGGCAGGAAGACGGAAGCCGTCAGAACCTTTTGGGAGGTTGAAAAGTGGCAGCAACGGGCGACATTCGGAACGTAGTCTTGTTAGGACACGGCGGCAGCGGCAAGACCTCGCTGGCCGAAGCGATACTCTACAAAACCGGCACGGTTAGCCGGCTGGGGAGCGTTGATGACAAAACC
>CAZGRF010000368.1:0-4191 GCA_964527825.1 uncultured Pirellulales bacterium | reverse complement strand
TCATCCAATTTCCATTTGAGTCCTTTTCCCACACTGATAGATAGACTCCGGGAATTGTGACGGAGAAGCCTTCCGTTGAGAGGGACCGAGACTCATAAATCCCGAGGGTGTGGCCCAGATCGCCGGATCGCGAGACCTGTGCCTCAAACGGCACTGTGGTCAATGTGGAATCCGGCTCCATGGTGTTAGCCTCGAAAAAGGCACGAATGGCAGATTTGCCTTCAACTGTAGGACAACCGGCCGGATAGAAGATGGCATCCTCATGGAAGAATGCAGACATCGCATCGAATTGACCGGTGGCCATTCCAGCGGCAATCGCTTCGGACAAGTTTTGATCCGTCTGAAGTAAGACAGCGCGTTGCGTCTCCATGTCAATATCCGGTGAAGGATCAGGCCATCTGGGGGCGGGAAGATCGGCCGCCGGTGGCTCACTCAGAGTCCCCTCTCCCGGCGTCGGTGGATTCAAGGGCGAATGGATAGCCAGAGAGATCTTCCAGTTTCCGTCCGCATCCCTGCTCCATACGTTCGCATAGCGGCCCGAAGCGACAAGGGGGATCCCTTCAGAATCGCTGGTGAAGGTCTCGAACTGGCCGACCGTGTAGCTCAGATCTCCAGTCGGGGGAACGTAGGCCTCTACCGGTGCAAAGACCTGGCGGAATCCCGGCATCGTCCTGCTGGCCGTCTGGAAGACCAGGATATCCGATTTGCCATGTACCGCCGGACCGTCGCCAGGATAGAGCACGGCGTTGTCATACAAGAAGGACAAGACATCTTCCACATCGTTGCCGGCGGTCGCCGCCGCCCACGCCTGCTCGGTCTGGAGCAGCGTCCCACGTTCAACCTCGACCATGAGCTGGCGATATATTTCCTGGCCGATGACCAGGTGTGCTGACCGCGTGAAGTGGGCGCCATCCCAGAAGAAGAACTCGTCGTCATCGCCTGGGCTGCTTTGGGCGGAACCGTTCAGGTCTGTAAAGCCGTAGGCTTCCGGGGCAGCCCATATGTCCTTGAAGAACTGAAACATGTCCGGCCGATACACGGTGATCCCGTGGGCCAGCTTGAGCGCTTCCAGCCTCTCGTCCAGTATCCTGTTGTATTCGAGGCTTAGCTCATCGGTTACGTGTGGATAAGAGGCACGAAACGCGGGGATCGCGCCCCCCGGGAAGAGGCGAGGGATTAAGAAATGGCGTACGCCGGCGTCAATCAGTCGTTGCAGGTTTGCGATATACCCGGTCATCGCTGAGTTCACTGAACTTCCCATGACAATATCATACGCAGCTCCGCCATCCCAGGACGCAACCAGCGTTCGATGGGTGGGCTGATTACCACTCAAGTAGGTGGTAATCTGTGACGCCACATTAGCGTTGCCGGCCCCGCCCACGGCATAGTTGCGATAGTGCGGGTAGCGAATACCGAGCGACTCGGCAAGCCGGTCGATCCAGGGTAGGCCGTTGGAATACTGGGCCATACTCTCACTCGACCCGAAGTAGACCAGTTCCGTCCACCGCGCCAGCTTCAACGCGGCCGGGTCGCTGGTCACAGCGCCGGTCGAATCGGCAACGGTGACCGTGCACAGCCCCAAGTCCGATTGCTTGACTTCGTCGATGGTGAAACTCGCTGCCGTGGCGTCGAAGAGTTCGATCCCATTTATCTGCCACTGATAGGTGAGGTCGCCACCTCCATCTGCTCTCGCGTAGACACTGAACCTTGCAGTCTCGCCCAAGTCGACGGCAAGGGTCTGCGGTTGGGTGATGATCTGTGGCGACGCAGCCGCTTGACCGGCCCATCCAACCACAATGACTGTCAGGATAGTAATCCTCGCACGTAGGAATGTGTGTATCGTCGCCATCATCGTTCTTTCCCCTCTGGTTTGTTCTAAGGTAGTCACATCCTATCTCCGTGCTGTCAAACCATTCGCACGGAGAAGGTCCGGGGGCTGGTGAGGATGTGGCCAACATCGAGTAGCTCGCCAGCCCTTGACATTTCAGCTTGAACTTAACCCGATCGTGGCCAAGCATAGACGGGAGACTCTGATCCCCAGCCTCTTGTTTTTCACTCTACAAGCGTCAGGTATCGATCCAGTCCGACAAGTTCGTTGCGGAATGCTGGTTACACCCAGACGTCTGTCATTCTGATAAATGGAGCCTACCCACAGGCTGGATTCTGACCGATCGCCTTACAGACTCGCCCCCGGTAGTGGAAGCATGGGCATCCGACTCTCCGGCACGGCGTAATCGGTAGAGAAGATCGGTTCTTCGTCGGCATCCGGGAATCCGTCCCGCGGGTCAGTATCCTGGTCGTGTATGGCACCAAACACAGGATGATTGGGATCATCACGTCCACTGTATACTTCGGCGCGACCGGTGGCTATGATGGTATCCGAATCGGTGGCCGTTGCCGTCCCTCGGTAGACCAGCATCCAAACCACATCGCCATATCCGGGTTCGTGCGTTCCCGTCGTTCCATAGCCGATGTACGTGTAGTCCCAGGTATTGGGCCCGGTTCTGAGCCACGAACCTACAGAATCCGTCCTTGTGGTCACGTCCGGGAACAGGCCAAAGATGGCCGGATCCGGATTAAGGACTTTCATGACAACCGGTGAGATTCCATTCTTTTCTTCACCGATCACCTCAACCCAAGCCATTTGCTCTTCACCTGCAGGCCCACGCGCTTGGCGGCCCGTCCAAATACCTCGGGGATCGATTTCATTAGGATCGTCACTCTCGCCCGCGATGACACTCCACGACGTGGTAAGCACCATAGCCGTCACGGCGACGACGGCAGCTATGACAATATTTCTTTTCGAGTTCATATTGATTCCTTTCCTGTCAAAACAAGATCGTGTTCAAGACCAATGGCTACAATGACTCTGCAACGAATCATCTTCTCATGCTGGATTTCCTTTCTGGTTTGTGCTAAGGTAGTCATATCCTGTCTCCGTGCGGGCAAACCATCCACACGGATCAGGTCCGGGCTGGTGAGGATGTGGCCAACATCGAGTGACTCACCAGCCCTCGCAATGTCAACTTGAACTCAACCCGGCTATCGCCGGGTACAGGCCGAAGACCATGGTCTCCAGTCTCTTGTCCTTCACTGTACAGGTCCTAAGTAGCGGTCCAGCCAGTCGACTATGTCTTCGTGGACGTCCTCGCTGTACAAACTGAGTACGCCATGTCCACATGGGTATACTCTGTGTTCCTTGTATGCGTCAGGTGTCCCCAGGGAGTCATACATAGGTCGTTGGGAGGTTTCGTAGGGATAGGCATAGTCGTCTTTACCGTTGATCATGAGCACGGGTATCTTGACTCTAGGGGCATAGTGCAGAGGATCGATGGCGGGCGTGGTTTCAGTCACTTTAACGGTGGCAAGTCCTCCCGATACCAGTATCCCCGTTTTGAAGCGGTCTTCAACCGCCAGGGCCATGGGGCCCCATAGCCCTCCAACGCCCACCCCGTAGTAAGCTATCCTGTCTTTGTCGATATCAGGCCGGGTCTCCAAATAATCAACCGATCGACGCATATCCTGACAGACGTGAATGACCCAATCCGTAGTAGCATACGGCTCCCTGTACCAATTCAGCATTAGACCGAAACTGCGCTCAAAGCTGCCCTGGTAGATGGGGAACATCAACGCCCGACGACTCTGAAGAATCATCTCCGTGAAGTCCCGTTGCTCCAAACCGGTAAAGGGTCGCTCTTCCAGTGCAGGCGTGTCCGGCCAGTACACAACGACCTGATAGGGAGGTGCGACGGCCTTGGGCAAAAACAGATGGGCAATCACTCGTTCCCGCCCATAGGTCGCGTTGAAGGTGATTGTCTCTTCTTTCCATAATGGCGCACTGTCGTCCACCCTCTCTACCTTCCAATCCAAGGGCAGCCGATCATATTCGAGCTCTCGAACGAGGATACGATACTCTTCGTCGGAGCAAGGCTTTGAGGTGGCATAATCCCTTGTCTTCGGCAGTGGCACTGGTGCCAGCAGCCCATCCGCAAGTGAATGGATGCCTCCCGGGTATTTCACACAGCGAAACCCGTTGACAGCGGTTCTATCCCACGGATTTCGGAAGTCGTGGGCGAAAAATTGATACATCTGTTCCCCGTGACTTCCGCCCAGGATATAGCGCTGGCTGTCGGAATCATCCGTGGCATTGAAGCACCATTCCTTCACGTTTCCCGCCATATCGTAGAGTCC
>CAZGRF010000367.1:0-4195 GCA_964527825.1 uncultured Pirellulales bacterium | reverse complement strand
TCGCGCAACTGTCCGGGACGATGTTCATCGCCTCGCCGCCGTGGATCGTGTTGACACTGACGGAGCATTTGCCCAGGAGCGGATGGGGCTCGAACGTTACTTCGTAATGCTCCAGTTCGTCGAGAACTCGCCTCATCGACATCACGGCGTTGACGCCACGCTGAGGCGCGGAACTGTGGACGGCCCTGCCCTTGGTGGTGATCTCCAGCCAGAGCAGGCCACGATGCGCTGTGATGACCGAGAAGTCGGTCGGCTCTGGAATGATCACGCCACCCGGGCTGGGCAGCCGCCCGCTTTCCTGCATGAACCGCGTGATACCGGCGCTGTCGGTCTCCTCGCCGGCGGTGGCCGCAAAGACAATGTCTCCCTGTAGCTCGGCGCCGGACGTGATCGTCTCGCAGATCGCCGTCACGGCGGCGGTGATCCCACCCTTCATATCGACGGCGCCCCGTCCGTAGATCTTCCCCTTGTCCTGACGGGCCTCGAACGGGGGATAGCTCCAGGATTCCTGGCCGGGGCCCACTACATCGAGATGGCAGACAAACAGCAGTGCAGGGCGGCGACCGGTACTCTTGACATGGGCAATGGCATTGGCCCGGTTGCCATCCCACCGGTCTACGCGGCACTCTGTCCCATGGTCTCTGAAGCAAGCCGCAATGACCTGCGCCGCCGCCAACTCGCCCGTTTCGAGCGTGGACTTGGCCTGGATGAGTTGCTTGAGCAGTTCCGTCATGGCAGCGCGATTATACTATCGACTCGGGCGGAATCAACCTTCGGTGTCCATGCTCAGACTTGTCCGGATACGCGCGGAATACGTCGCATGGTGGTGAACGCGCCGTGCTGCGGGCCCGGCGGACCGGAGGGTGTCGCCGTCGAAGTTGAGAAAAATATCTCAAGAATAGAGCAGGTTTTTTGTTGCGGATAGCGCCTCAGCCAGACATAATCAAGCGCTCAAAGGTTGTGGTATCGACCGCGAGGAGCATAAATGGGCCCTGTATTAAACGGGTTGATAAAACTTCAGAGCGTAGAGAACCGTCTCCGTGCCGCCAAGGCGAAGCTCGCCCGTAGCCGCAGAAGTGTCATCATTCAAGAGAACCAAGTCCGAAGCCTTCAGAGTGCCCTTGAAGCCAAGAAGGAAGAAACCCAGTTGACCAAGATCCAGTGCGACCGCTTGGAGCTGGAGCTCAAGACAAGGGACGCGGAAGTCAACAAGCTGAGGGCCTCGCTGAACAACGCCAAGACCAACAAGGAATACGCTGCGGTCTTGACGATGCTCAACACCACCAAGGCCGACAACTCCAAGATCGAAACCCAGATTCTGGAGTTGATGAAAGCGATTGAGGCGGACGAAGAGGAGTGCGCGAGCATCCGCAAGCAGATCGAAGGTCAGAAGCAAGTACTGGAAGAGACACGGAAGAAGGCCGATGCCTCTGCGAGCGAGTACGAGGCCGAGATCGAGAAGATACAGGCTGAGTGGGACGAGGTTGCCAAGTCTATCCCGCGCGACCGCCTGGCGATCTTCAACCGCGTCGCCGAGACGTACGACGGCGAAGCTGTGGTGAAGGTCGAGGAGCAAGAGGGCCGATCGAACGCCTATAGCTGCGGCGGCTGTTTCATGGGTGTCACGACCGAATGCGTCAACCTGCTCATGACGCGGGATGAGATCATCCGCTGCGCGAACTGCACGCGGATCCTGGTGCTCGGCGGATCGCACGAGTAGCTCGCCGTGGCGTCGGCCTGCTTTCTTCACGGAGGGACATCTGTGGCCGGAGAGCTGACCGTTTACACCGATGGTGGCAGTCGAGGCAATCCGGGACCGGCGGCCGCGGGATTCATCATTAACGATGCCGAGGGCCGTCGGCTGGCAGCCAAAGCGTTCTATCTGGGCGAGACTACGAACAACGTTGCCGAGTACACGGCCCTGATAAGGGCGCTGGAAGCCGTTAGGCAGGTCGGCGCCGAAAGCCTTACGGTCTTGTGCGACAGCGAGTTGGTTGTCAAGCAGCTCAACGGTCAGTACAAGGTCAAGAGCGAGCAGATCAGGCCGTTGTATGAACAGGCAAAGGGGTTGACGGCCCATTTCCCTGTCTGCCATGTTCGCCATGTCAGGCGTGAGAAGAACAAGGAGGCGGATGAACTCGTCAATCGGGCTCTGGATGCCGGTCATGACATTGACCCCAAGGCCGCGCCGACTGCCTCCATCCGCCAGAAGAGACTCCGGTTGGGCGTGCTCATCAGTGGCGGCGGCCGTACCATGATCAACATCCTCGGCGAGATCAAGAAAGGGCGCCTCAACGCCGAGATATCGACGGTCATCAGCTCGCGTTCCGCCGTGGCCGGCGTCGAGCGAGCTCAGAATGCCGGGCTTTCGGTGCAGGTCATCCGCACGAAGGATTACGCCGACATCGACGCTTTCAGCGACGCAATTGTCCGCGAGCTGGATGCCGCAAGTGTCGATTTGGTCGTGCAGGCGGGCTGGCTGTGCCTCTGGAGAATACCGTCGCGCTACGAGAACCGCGTCATGAACATCCACCCGGCCTTGCTGCCTAGCTTCGGCGGTCAGGGCATGTGGGGCCATCATGTCCACGAGGCGGTGCTTACGGCTGGCTGCAAGGTCAGTGGCTGCACCGTGCACTTCTGCACCAACGAATACGACAAAGGCCCGATCATCGTCCAGCGCACCTGTCCCGTGAAGGACAGTGACACCCCCGACACGCTCGCCGCCCGCGTCTTCGAGCAGGAGTGTATCGCTTATCCCCAGGCTATCGCGTGGTTCGCCGAGGACAGATTGCAGGTCGATGGCAACCGGGTGAAGGTCCGGCCTTAGCGCAACCCCCGGCAGCGGAGGCTCGCTATGAACAAGCGACAGAAATCGCTGCTTGTCGAATCCATTCTGGTGCTGGCTGCCACCACGGCGGCCGTCGTCGGAATGATCCATCTCAAAGACTACGTCAATCGCTCCGAAGCCATGCGGGCGATGACCCAGCTTGGCACATGCGTTCTGGAATATCGAAAGATGCACGGCTCCCTGCCCCCGCAATCGTACGTTGACGACATCAAAGACCAGTTGGAGGGCTCCGTCCGGATAGGCGCCGTCAGGTACCGCGCCCTCTATATCGGCCTCGACACGCCAGCTGAGACCATCCTGGCCTATTCGCTCAAGCGGAACCCGTCGTCGCTCTTGAAAGACGGCTACGTCGTTCTTCACCTCGACGGCCGGGTCGAGTGGATGCCGACAGAGCAGTTCGCTGCTCTCTTCGCCCCGCAGCAAACCCCCGCCGAGCCACCCCTGCCCGGAGGGTAGGGCGTGCGCAACGTGTAGGGTGGGGTTCACCCCACCAGGATGCTGGCGATGCGGAATCGGTGGGGAGAACGACACCCTGCGTGCGGGACCTATCGCCTCCGAGAGGGGCCACATCAGGCAAAGGTCCGGCGGCGGTCTGCGTTTTTTCTCCTGCCTCAAAAAAAGCCTTGACGTGCATCAGAGAATGTGCAAATATACCAAGTATACTTATACTAATATGGAGAATTGGCCGTGTTCAGTACTATTGAAGCAGCAAAGCGCGTGGGCGTATCCAAGAATACGTTGCTGCGCTGGCTTGATGAAGGGCTGGCCGAGGACGTCGAGCGCGACTGGCGAGGGTGGCGCGTTTGGCGGCCGGAGGATATCGAGCGGATCAGGGCGTTCCGGGAGGCCTATCACAGCGGGCCGCTGACGCGCGTGCGGCGGCGTCCGGTGGCCCGGGCGGCCCATGCGAAGGCCGCGGCAGCGAGTATGGCGCGCTTCGGGCGAGGCTATGCCCGCGGGCCGGAGGTGAGAGAATGAAGGTCCGGCAGGCCAACGCCAGTGATGCGGCTCGTTGTGCCGAGGTCAGCCCCATTCGCACCGCCGAGGAGCTACGCAAGCTACTCAAGCAGGACGATACGCAGTGGCTGATCTTGCAGGACGACAATGGCGTCGTGGTGGGGGTGGGCATCATCCACTACTGGGCGTGGAACAAGATGGCGTGGATCTGGGACCTGACCGTCGAGGAAAAGCAGAGGGGCAAAGGCTACGGTAGAGCTCTGCTCAAGGGTATGCTCCGGGCTGCCAAGAAGGGCGGGGCCAGGGTCATGATGGATTTCGGCCCGCCCAATCCTCATGACTGTTCCCTGGCTGAGTTGCTCGTCTATAACGGCTTTCGCATCTGCGGCA
>CAZGRF010000366.1:0-4201 GCA_964527825.1 uncultured Pirellulales bacterium | reverse complement strand
CGCCAGATGCAGTAAGCGTGCCCGCCTTCTTGAGACGGCGAGGTACGAGCACCGCCCAACGGCTTTGACAACTAAGGCTCGACCACGGGTTTGCAGAGGCGGATGTCGTCGATCAGGCCGCAGAAGAAACTGCCGGGTTCGAGGGCTGGGCCGCAGCCGATGTGCAGGCCGCCTTCACAGGAGGCGAAGCCCACATACAAGACTGTCTGATCCTCGGCCACGACCGCGCCGTCAACGCGGAGCTGCCTTACGGAGCCGTCCCAAGACACGCCGACCTCGTGCCATTGGCCGTCGGTAATCACGGCGTCCGAACTCAGCGGCGGATTGAGGAAGACCAGACCGGTCGTGAGCGCGCCGCTCGTCGGGTCCGTTCCCAGCCAGGTCGTGGCGTAGCCGCCGACGCCCTCCTGCGAGACGATCACTTGGCCGGGCGCCCCGCCCTTGACCCAGACCGACAGTTCAAACCGGTCGCTCTTGGGATTCAGGATGAAGTCGGTCTTCACGTAGTCATCGATCCCGTCTAATGCCAGCGCCCCGCCGATCTTGCCGGCATCAGGCTGCCACGCGGCGTCGCCAAACACAGCGGCATCGAGACCGGAGACGTTGTCGTGGGCGATTGTGCCTTCCGTCTCATTCAGTTTCCAGTGCGCCAGCGCCATCAGACCCGGTCTCGGAATCTCGGTGCCCAGATACTGCGTCAAGAGCGCCAGGTCGTTGGCGTCGACCACGCCATCGCGTTTGGCCGCGGGAGCGATGTCGCCTGAGAGATCATTCGTGTCTATGGCCGCTATCAGGATAGCCTCGTCCTCTTCATCTACGACCCAGTTGTCGTTCAGGTCCGCCCGTTTGGCCAGCACCATGTCCAGGGCTGCCCGTGCATCGACCCGGCCCCAGCCGTAGTAGTCATCCCGCCCGGGATCACCAAGATCCTTTGCAGACCGCTCCAGGAAATGCCGAACCTCATCACTGGTAAGATTCGGCTCCGCAGAAAGGACCAGGGCCGCTACGCCAGCGGCAATGGAAGAAGCGCCGCAAGTGCCAGTCCAACTCGTGTAGTCTAGAACATTCGAATCCCAGTCGGCATTCCAGCCCCCTGGACCACTGAGATCTGTCGTCCACAACGCCCCGAGTCCCTTTGAGCTTGCGAAATCTTCATCCGAAAACTGCCATCCACTCGGCCCGACGATATCCAATTCAGGGCCATAGTTGCTGTAATGGCATCGTACATCATTGTGGTCGGCAGCCCCGACGGCGACGACTTCGGGGTACTTCGCAGGATATGTTAGAGGGCCAGAATCGTTGCGCGCAAGCGCCAAGAAGACGCAACCTTCTCCATCTCGCCCCATTCCCCCTGCTGCAGTAACATCGACGATTGCGGAGTGCATGACATCGCTTGCGGTCCCCCCGTAACTCGGGCTGGCAATGAGATCTGCCCCGTGTGATGCAGCCCAACGGATTGCCGTCGCAATATCCGCTACCGTGGCGCCGTACCATTTCCCATTCGTGTTCAGAGTTCCTATTCGAATGGGCATCACCTTGCAGTTCCACGTCACTCCCACCACTCCAATTGTATTGTTGCCCTGGGCCGCCATGAGTCCCGCACATCCTGTGCCGTGGACGTCTGCCAAGGTATCAATGACCGGATCCGCCAAATCATCACTATCAACAAAGTCGTATCCTGGGACCATACTGTTCGCCAGGTCAGGGTGTTTGGCGTCCACGCCACTGTCGAGCACGGCAATCACGATGTTCGGGTTTCCGGTCGTGATTTCCCCTGCTTCAGGAGCACGGATGTCTGCGCCCGGTGTGCCGCCGGACTGGCCGGTGTTATGCAGGTGCCATTGCATGGGGAAGTACTCGTCGTTCGGGAAGACGCCCGGGAGGTTAGGGTCCCCTTCTGCAGAAGCGATTTGCAGATATCTTGCCGCAGCAGAAACAGCCGACGAGGGCTGGCCAGACAACTTCGGCCGGGAGGCCGTATTCGGGCAGGCCCATTCAACCGTTGGAGCTTGGCCAAGTTCCTCTACAGCAGCGAACACCGCCTCGGCATCCGGCCCCAGGACCTCCAGCAGATACTCCTGTTCCGTAAACTCCATCCGTTTCCTGATTGTGCAGCCGGCTTTCCTGCATAGGGCTTCGACTTGCGTCGGGTCGGTACCGGGCTTCACGCGTATGACGATCTCCGGGATGATCGCGACCGTTTCGCCATTGGACGAGAACAGCGGCGCGGCATACCGAACCCGACTCTCACGACGCAACCGCGCCAGGGTCCGTTCATTCTCCGCGGCTGGGCCGGCATTTTCGACCGTGTAGACGCCGTGTCGGTCCAGACCGCGAATAGGCCGGGCGTGCTCAACGTCGAACGCCGACACTTCGCTCAACGCCCCGATCCCGCCGGCTCTTTCCGCCAGCTTGACGACGTACCCCCTCTCCGGCCGCGGCGTAAACCGAAGCTCCTCTCTGCCCACCGAAAGCACACGTTCCTGCGCTGCGCACAGGGTGGGGTAGCACAACACCATAGTCAGGACGACAAACGCGACATGAAAGCAGTGGTTCTTCATCGTTCAGCCCTCCGAAAAAAGAACCGGCATGGTCCTCATTATGCCTGTTCCCACCGGCAGAGTCAACTGCGGAGACTACGTATCCTTTGCTTCAGGGTGCGCGGTGCACGAATGGTCGGTTTCATCTGGCATGGTTTGGCCCCTTGACACGGATGGCGCAACCGGTCAAAGTGATGTCGGTATGAGCCAGGAAAGCACTGTCGAGGAGAAAGCCAGGCCCGTGCGGCGCAGAACGAAAGCTGTTTCGTTGGCTATTGCGATTTCCCTGTGCGTTGCCGTCGTGTGCTTTGTGGTCCTTGCGCTGCTGCCTGCGCCCGAGGGACCGCATTTCAAGGACCCTCTGCGCAGTTTCCTGACGGGGCTTGCCGTCCTTGGTGTTGGATTGCCGCTGTGCATCGCGGGCTTCTCGCTCAAGAGGCGATTTGCCTCGTCGCCCTACTACGAGGGGACTTTCATCGCGACGGTGCTCAGCGTGTTCGGCTTCGTGTGCCTGGCAGCCGGACTGGCCTGCGTCATTCTCGGCGTCTACGATCTGGTCACGCGGTTCCTCGGCTCATAGGGGCGCCTAATTCTGTATCATGCTCGCCGGAATCTGCGTCAGAATATAATCCCGTCGGCGGCGCACGAAGTCTTTGATGGCGTTGCGGCGCCCGTCCGCGAGACCGTCGGCGACCAGGGCGTCTGCGGCCTCGTCGAGGAACAGATCAAAAGCCGTCGGCGGGCCCGTCGGTGCCCCCGTCGGTGTGTACGACGTCTGCCACGGGCCGTTGACCAGATCGGCGAGGGCCTGCAGGTACATCTGCCGGTATTTGGGATGGTTCACAAACTGGTAGACCTCCGGGAACTGACCGGTGTCCATCGAGAACAGGTTGGTGGTGGGTCCGTCGCCCGATCCCAACGTGAAGTCAATGTCCCACGGCAGCAGATACCATTTGCCTTCGTTCGGCGCGTAGTAGAAGCTGTTGTTCTTGCCGCGTCGATATCCATAGCTGTCCCAGTCGCCCACGGTGTGTCGAATCGCCAGCACGGCGGCGAAGTGTTCCGGATGGATGACCGACTCGATGATCGTCTCGTAGTTCGGATTGCCGGTCGGGGTGTTCATCGCGACGGCGAAGTCGAAGACCAGGTCCCAATCGTCGTTCTCAGGATGTGACCGTTTCTCGATTCCCCATCGGTAGGTTTCCTTTATCAGGGGGTGTTGCGCGTCGTACTTGAGGCCCTCCTGAAGGTTCGTCTGGGCCGTTCCCGCGGCGTTGAATTCGAAGTAGTCATCGATCTCGTAGAGGTAGCCGTCAGCGTCGTCGGGGAACCACTTGTCGATGTAGTCTCCGTCGACTTTCTGAACGTCTTCGTAGTCGCCGTAAGCTCTGCCATTGATGATCGGCCGCACGAACTCCTGCATGGAGAAATGCAGGCCCAGTTGCTGATAGAACCAGTAGGAGGCGCGTTCCTGGAGAGGCCCGCGGCTGCTACCCTCGGTTGCGTCGAGGTTGATCTCATCACGGTCGCGGAATCTCTGGTCCGGGTTGAACTCCAGCCGCAAGGGGTGGCGGTCGCGCGGGTCCCAGTTACTGCCGCCTCGTAGCCAGGGACTGCTGTGGAAGCGAATCCCGGCATTGTAGAAGACCTCGGTGTCGTTG
>CAZGRF010000365.1:0-4217 GCA_964527825.1 uncultured Pirellulales bacterium | reverse complement strand
CTGTGATCGTCGAACCCACCAGCGGCAACACGGGCATTGGATTGGCGTTCATCTGTGCTGCCAAGGGCATTCCGTTGACGCTGACGATGCCGGAGTCGATGAGCGTCGAGCGGCGCAAGCTTCTGCTGATCTTTGGAGCCAGAATTGTGCTGACGCCGGCTGAGCGCGGCATGGCCGGGGCCATCGAGAAGGCCGAGCAGCTCGTGGCAGAGAACCCGCGTGCCTTCATGCTTCAGCAGTTTAAGAATCCCGCGAATCCCGAGGCGCACCGGCAAACCACCGCCAGGGAGATTTGGGTCGATGCCGACGGCAACGTTGATATACTGGTGGCCGGCGTCGGCACCGGTGGTACATTGACCGGATGCGGCGAGTTCCTCCGAGAGAAGAATCCCGATCTGCGAATCGTCGCCGTGGAGCCTAAGGATTCGCCCGTACTATCCGGAGGCAAGCCGGGGCCTCACAAGATACAGGGGATCGGCGCGGGCTTTGTGCCCGACGTGCTGAACGTTGACCTGATTGACGAGATTCTGAAGGTCTCGAACGAGGACGCCATGCGGACGGCCAGAGAGCTGGCGGTGCAGGAAGGAATCCTCTCGGGCATCAGCGGTGGTGGCAACGTCTGGGCGGCCGTCCAGCTATCCCAGCGGCCCGAGAATGAAGGCAAGACCATCGTGACGTTCGTCTGCGACACGGGCGAGCGCTACATCTCAACCGAGCTGTACGACGGGCTGCCCGAGCCGGAAAGCGCGTAAAAACACCCTTCTATCGGATGACAGCATGATCGAAAAGAAGCTGACGGACAAAGGGCTGGAGAGGCTCGTAGGCCGGATCGCGGAGACATACAAAGGCGATTCAGGGATCAACTTCATCGATGCCGCGAACCTGCCTGTGCGCGGGCAGATCCTTGAGACGCTCGAACTGCTGTTCGAGGTGCTGTTTCCGGGACATACGGGCAATAAGGCCGTGACCCGGTCAAATGTCAGATACGTTGTCGGCGATCTCTTGAGCCAGGTCTACGCCGGACTTGTCGATCAGATAGAACGCGCCTACCGATACCAGTGTCGTATCAGGCAATGCAAGGACTGTGACTGCGAGACGATGAGCGAGAAGGTGACACTCGGTCTCTTGAATGAGCTGCCGCGGATACGTGAGCTCCTGAAGGGCGACGTCCGCGCTGCCTACGACGGCGATCCGGCGGCCAAGAGCTACGAGGAGATTGTCATCAGCTATCCGTGTATCACGGCGATTGCCGCTCATCGCATTGCCCACGAGCTGTACATTCGGCAGGTGCCGCTGATTCCGCGCATCATGTCGGAGTGCGCTCATGCCCGGACGGGAATCGACATTCATCCCGGGGCTAGAATCGGACGGAATTTCTTCGTCGATCACGGCACCGGCGTGGTCATCGGCGAAACCACAGTTATCGGCGACAACGTGAAGATCTACCAGGGCACCACCTTGGGCGCTATGAGCTTTCGGCGCGATCAGCGCGGACGCATTATCAAGGGAGGCAAGCGTCATCCGACCATTGAGGATGATGTCACGATCTACGCCGAGGCGACCATCCTGGGCGACGTCACCATCGGCAGGGGGGCAATCATCGGGGGCAATACCTGGATCAAGGAGTCGGTTCCGCCCGGCGTGACCGTGTCGAGCCCCAACCCTGATCTGGTCTATCGCAAGCATAAGAAGACAGATACGAAGGGCAAGTAGACGTCACGTCGGAGAATACCTTGGACAGCCACCTTCTCAGCAAGATTGCGCAACTGAGGGAGCAACGTCGGGCCGTCATCCTGGCGCACAACTATCAGCCGGCGGAGATCCAGGACCTGGCGGATTTCTGCGGTGATTCGCTCGGCCTGAGCGTGCAGGCATCGAAGACTGACGCGCAGGTCATCATATTCTGCGGCGTCCGCTTCATGGCCGAGACGGCGGCGATTCTCTCGCCTGACAAGACCGTGCTCATGCCCGAGCCGAACGCGGGATGTCCGATGGCGGACATGATTACCGCCGAGCAGTTGCGCGAACTGAAGGCGGCGCACCCGGAGGCGCTGGTCGTGTGTTATGTGAACAGCTCCGCCGAAGTCAAAGCCGAGAGCGACTATTGCTGTACCAGCGCCAACGCGGTGGAGGTGGTCAACTCGCTGCCGGCCGACAGCAAGATCATCTTCGTGCCCGACCAGCACCTGGGCCGGTTCGTGCAGGAACGGACAGGTCGCGACATGATCCTGTGGCCCGGATATTGCGCGACGCACGTGATGATTGCAGAGGATGACATTCATAAGGCCCGCCAGAAATACCCGGATGCCGTCGTGATGGCCCATCCGGAGTGTTCCGAGCCGGTCAAAGCACTGGCCGACGAGCTTCTTAGCACCGGACAGATGCTCAAGTTCGTCAAGACGAGCGGCGCCCGGCGCTTCATCGTGGCCACGGAGGTCGGCATCCTGCATGCGCTGAAGAAGGCCAGGCCCGATGCGGAGTTCGTGGCCGCCAGCGCTCGGGGGGTCTGTCCCAACATGAAGAAGACCACACTCGACAAGCTGGTGGCTTCCCTGGAGAACCTGCAATACGAGATCGTGGTGCCGAGAAAGACTGCCGAGCGAGCCAAGAGGTCGCTGGAACGCATGGTGGAAGTCCTGCCGGCGTGAACCTGAATACACGCACCTGGAATCGTAGGGAATACACACACATGGCGGATGAGAAGAAGCTTCACGTAGAGACGTTGGCGCTACACGCGGGACAGACCGCCGATCCGGCTACAGGCAGCCGGGCCGTGCCGATTTACCAAACCACGAGCTATTGCTTCAAAGACACCGACCACGCGGCGCGGTTGTTTGCCCTGCAGGAGTTCGGCAATATCTACACCCGGCTCATGAATCCGACCACGGACGTGCTGGAGAAGCGGCTGGCCGCCATGGAAGGGGGCGTTGGCGGGTTGGCCTTGAGTTCAGGCCAGTCGGCGATCTACGTCAGTATCTTCAACATTTGCGGGGCCGGCGGCCACATCGTGTCGTCGAACTCACTTTATGGTGGAACGGCCACGTTGTTCGAGCACACCTTTGCCAAGCTCGGCATCGACGTGACGTTCGTCGACCCCAAGGACCCGAAGAACTTCGCCAGGGCCATCAAAGAGAATACGCGTTTGATTTACCTGGAGACAATCGGCAATCCGAAGAACGATATTCTCGATTATGACAAGATTGCCGAGATCGCGCACGCGCACGGCATGCCGGTGATCTGCGACAATACCGTCGCTACGCCGATCCTCTTTCGGCCTATCGAGCACGGCATCGACATCGTGATGCATAGCTGCACCAAGTTCATCGGCGGTCACGGCAACAGCATCGGCGGCGCGATCATCGATTCCGGCAAGTTCGATTGGACCAACGGACGCTATCCCGAGCTGACCGAGCCTGATCCGAGTTACCACGGCGTCAAATACGTGGAGGCCGTCGGCGAGCTAGCGTACATCGTCAAGGCCCGAACCCAGTTTCTGCGAGACATGGGCAGTTGCATGTCGCCATTCAACGCGTTCCTGTTCTTGCAGGGACTCGAGACGCTGCACTTACGCATGCCTCGGCACAGCGAAAACGCCCTGGCCCTGGCCCAGTGGCTGGAAGAGCAGCCGCAGGTCAGTTGGGTCAACTATCCCGGCCTGCCCTCTCATCCCGATCACGCCCGGGCGAAGAAGTACATGCCCGACGGTCAGGGCGCGATTCTCGGTTTCGGCATCAAGGGTGGCAAAGATGCGGCCGTGAAGTTCATCAACTCCGTCAAGCTGGCCAGCCACCTGGCCAACATCGGCGACAGCAAGACGCTCGTGATCCACCCGGCCAGCACGACGCACCAGCAGTTGACCCAGCAAGAGCAGCTTGCCGCCGGCGTAACGCCCGACTATATTCGTGTTTCAGTGGGCACCGAGCACATTGACGATATTATCGCCGACTTTGACCAGGCTCTCAAGGGCGGCCGGTAGGTCCCATGGGACCTCATCCGCTTAAGGACTTGAACGGACATGTGGGATTATACGGACAAGGTTAGAGATCATTTTTTCAATCCGCGCAACGTTGGCGAGATCGAGAATCCGGACGGCGTCGGTGAGGTTGGCTCTCTGGCCTGCGGCGACGCCTTGAAGCTGACCTTCAAGCTGGACAAGGCCGGTCGCATCGCGGACGCCAAGTTCAAAACCTTCGGTTGCGCCAGCGCGATTGCGTCCT
>CAZGRF010000364.1:0-4223 GCA_964527825.1 uncultured Pirellulales bacterium | reverse complement strand
CCGTCTCGGTAGACATCGGCCTCCAGCCACTCGCTGAGGGCGTTGACCACGCTGACTCCGACGCCGTGCAGACCGCCCGCCACTTTGTAGCTGTCCGAGTCGAACTTGCCGCCGGCGTGAAGCGTTGTCAGGACGACCTCGAGCGCGCTAACCTTCGCTTCTTTGTGCATTTCGACGGGAATGCCACGGCCGTTGTCCTCGATCGAGCAACTGCCGTCTACCTGGATGCGAACGGTGATTTCGTCGCAGTAGGCCCCCATCGCCTCGTCGATGGAGTTATCCAGCACCTCATAAACGAGATGGTGCAGCCCGGCGAGGCTTCGGTCACCGATGTACATGTCCGGCCGCTTGCGAACGGCCTCGAGGCCCCCCAGGACTTTTATGTTGCTCGCATCATATTTGTGACTGTCCATATCCTTCCTCGACCGTGACCCTCATATCCATCCTGCGAAACGGCCATGCAGTGAAACGCACCTGTAGTCCATGCCAGTGCCCGCGCGCGTCAGTCGCGGGCCAGGCCCACCTGTATCCTGCGGAGACCCGCGCCCGGGCAGAGTCTCTGCAATTCTCTGAGCAGCTCCGTCTGGCACAACTGCAGCTCGTACCTGTAGCTGGCGGCATCGGCCACGATCCGTAGGCATCCTCCGCTCAAACCGCCGATACGACAATGCGCGCGCAGGCCGGCCGGCAGCACCTGTTCCCAGGCCTCGCCCACCGAGGTGCACCTTTCGTACATCGGTGCCAGGCCCGCAACAACGCCGCTGGCGATGTCGCCCATTCTGCAAGGCTCGCGTGAAGTGCTTCTACTCATAGTTGTGTGTCCTCATGCGGCCCCGCCGGAGCGGAAGGGCTGCACCACCCGCCGGCCGCTTGTGGGTAGATGCCGGTCCTGCACCCCGCTCGTCGAGGCGCACGGGCCCTAAGGGCGGGGCTTAGCCTAGGTTGATGGGCATCAGAACGTACAGGAAGTCCGGCCCGCATTTGATCAAACCCGGTCGGTCAGGCTGACCCAACTCCAGTTCGAACTCCTCGGTGCGCATGACGCGCAAAACATCGACCAGAAACTGAGGGTTGAAACCGATATCGATAGGCTCTCCACCGTATTCGATGGGCATGCTGATCTCCGCCGCCCCCGCCTCCGGCGAGCTGCCTGAAAAGACCAGTGCCTGCTTGCCCACGGAAAGCTTGATGCCTTTGGATTCCTCGCTGGTCAGCAGCGCCGCACGGCGCACTCCGCTGAGAGTAGCCTCCCGGGTCAAGCTCAACTTCTTGTCGTAGTCCGTCGGGATAATGTCTTCGTACTTCGGGAAGTTCCCCTCAACGAGGTTCGAGCTTATCACTACATTGGCGCATCTGATAAGCACCTGGTTGTCGACCAGCTTGACGGCGACGCTTTCCGTGTCGTGCGCGGTAAGCTTCTCCAGCAAGGCCATCGTCTTGGCCGGGACGATGATCTTCGGTGCGTCGGCTTCCTGCTTCAGGGCTTTTTCCAGATCGACGCGGCAACGCGCCAGCCGCCGTCCGTCCGTAGCGACCAGCAGCAGCTTCTTGCCCTTGACTTCCCACAATACCCCGTTGATCGCGTAGCGGCTGCTCTCCTTGGCGGTGGCGAACAGACTCTGCTGAATTCCTGCCTGCAACTGCTCCAGGCTGATCGTCAAATCGGCTTCGCCTTCGTCGAGCGACGGCACCTTCGGGTACTGCTTGGGGTCCTGGCCGTAGATGGTGAACCGGCTGTCCGAGCCGCGGATCTCGCAAGTGCTGTCCTTGGCCTCCAGGACCAGGACGTCTTCTGAGCTCTCACGCACGATGTCTGCCAGATGATTGGCCTCGACGACGACCTCTC
This sequence comes from uncultured Pirellulales bacterium, assembly GCA_964527825.1. Taxonomy (GTDB): domain Bacteria; phylum Planctomycetota; class Phycisphaerae; order Sedimentisphaerales; family Anaerobacaceae; genus JAFGLV01. The sequence continues at coordinate 2,377 of CAZGRF010000364.1, read as the reverse complement.
CCTCACGCTCGACCTGGACCTCGGAGACACGGTAGTTGAGGCCGACTTCAAGGTTGGTCGCGGAGATCGTTACGTCCTTGGCGCCGGCCGCGATGCGGACGCACCTGAGTACCGGCTTCGGCGTGCGGCTGGGGACGACGGAAATCACCAACCCGAGGGCCTCAGCCAGCCCGGAACGGTTAAAACTGACCCTCATGGCATACCCCTAAGTCCATGTTCCGTTAAGGTCTCGGTAGCGACGATGCTGCTGAACAGCCCCATAGTCTAACTTGCTCTTTTTGCGCAGACAACTTTTTTCCGCAAAAACGCGCCGGCCGCCGTGTGGGTGCACGAGGGGGTTTCGCAGCAGACCGAACGGCCCTCGTCCCAGGCAGCGCGGTGGTCGATGCGGCCCGCGGCCGTGGGTGGCCTCCGAACGGCGCCGGACAGAGATTCCTTGCTTTTCCCTCGGCATCAATTATGTTTCTACTCCGACCGCCGGAGTCACAGGCGCTCTCCACAGGTGCGTTGGCAATCCGGCGACAACTGCTTGAAGAGGTGGTGCATGATTCTTGGGAAGTACTCGTTTGGCATTGGTGACCGGTTCGGCCACCAAGGAAGAGCGCAGTTGGCGGCTCTGGTGCAGGCCAAAGAAGCCGGTATCGACGTCACGCCCGTCTGGAACAAATCGAACCGGGAGCATAGCATCATCGGCACCGAGCCGGCCGACGTGCGGCGGGAGGCGGACGAGGCAGTCGCCGCCTGCGGCTGGAAGGACCCCTACCTCGTGGACGCCGACCACATCGGGCTGTCCAACGTGGACGCGTTTCTCGACGCCAGCGACTTCTTCACCCTCGACGTGGCTGATTTCATCGGACAGCAGGCAAGTGACGCGGACGTGAGCGCCTTTGCGGCCCAGCACCGGGATCTGATCGGCACGGTGCAGATTCCCGGCATTGAGAAAGCGTTCGATGTCAGTGAGGCTGCGTTGAAGTCGATCGCGTCGAAGTACCTCGTCGCCGTCAAGGAAGCGGGCAAGATCTACCGCCACATCGCGTCGAAGAAGGGCGCCGACAACTTCGTCACCGAGGTGTCGATGGACGAGACGGATGCGCCGCAAACGCCGGTCGAGATGCTCGTGATCCTGGCGGCGGTTGCGGATGAAGGCATTCCCGCTCAGACGATCGCGCCCAAGTTCAGCGGACGCTTCAACAAGGGTGTGGACTACGTTGGCGACGTTGACAGATTCGCGGCCGAATTCGAGGCGGACCTGGCAGTGATCCGGTTCGCGGTCAAGGAGTATTCGTTGCCTGCCAATCTCAAGCTCAGCGTGCATTCCGGCAGCGACAAGTTCTCGATCTACGAGCCGATCCGGAAGGCGCTGAAGGAATTCGACGCGGGCCTGCACCTCAAGACCGCCGGCACGACCTGGCTGGAGGAGCTGATTGGCCTGGCGCTGGCCGGCGGAGAAGGTCTGGCCATCGCCAAAGAGGTCTACGCCACAGCCCTGGGCCGCATGGACGAGTTGTGCGCTCCCTATGCCACCGTGATTGACATCAACCGCAAGTGGCTGCCGCCCCTGGAGGAGATCGGAAGCTGGGACGGGGACCTCTTCGCCCGTGCCCTGCGGCACGACCCCTTCTGCGCCTGCTACCGCCCAAACCTGCGCCAACTGCTGCACGTCGCCTACAAGGTCGCCGCCGAAATGGGCCCACGCTTCGTCGGCGCCCTGGAGGCCCACGCGGATATAATCGCCGAGCAGGTCACGACCAACATCTTCGACCGTCACATCCGCCCCCTCTTCCTGGAAGACTGAGGCGGTTTCGCGAAGATTCCTGCGCTTCACCGTGTCATCCTGAACGGAGCGCAGCGCAGTGAAGGATCTGGCCTGCGGGCGGGAAAGCCGTCTCTTGCGGTGCCCAGATCCTTCGGCTTCGCCTCAGGATGACAAAGTCAAACCCGCGTGTCCGGTTTGGCCAGAGGCAGACAGGGGAATTGTAGGGTGGGGCTCGCCCCACCGTCTCCGCTGAATATTCGTGGCGCTTGCGACGCCTCTCTATGCCCTATCAACGAAGTAGTCAGCTATCTGCTCCAGGAAGTCCGGCTTGAGCGATGAGATAAGTCCGAGTTTGTTGGCTCCATCAATCTTCTGCCTTAGCTCGTCGATCGGGAGGAAGCCACATACGTCGGCCAACGGCTTCTCACGAAGCATGAACGTAGGGCGCAGAATCTCCTGCTCCACCTTGGCCTTTCGCTCGCCAGGCGCAACAATGTATAGGTTTATGTTTAGGTTCGGTTGAAGGGCGAGCAGATCGCTCATGCGCAACAGTCCCGAATAGACGGCGGTGGTGCACTCGACTTCAAAAGCGGCCACAATGGAGTTGCCCCGGAGCCAGAG
>CAZGRF010000363.1:0-4237 GCA_964527825.1 uncultured Pirellulales bacterium | reverse complement strand
TCCAGCCCTTGAGGAGGCTCGGAAACCGGAGGATTCCCGGTGCCGTGGCCGGTGGGCAGTCCCACTTCAACCTTGCTGACCTTGCCGACGCGGCCGTTGATTACCAGCTCGCACGCGCGCCGGAAATTCTCTTGCGAACGCTGCCAGCTCCCCGTCTGCCAGATGCGCTGGTAGCGCTGCACCGCTTCAACCATCAACTGGCCTTCGCGGATCGTCCGCGCCAGCGGCTTTTCGCCGTACATGTCCTTGCCCGCCCGCGCAGCTTCGATGACTGGAATCGCGTGCCAGTGATCCGGCAAAGCCAACAAGCACGCGTCGATGTCGGCGCGGGCGATCAGGTCGCGGAACTCGTGATAGGTCGCGCAGTCGCTGTTGCCGTACGCCTCATCGACGATCCTCTTGGCTTGCTCCAGACGCCATCGATCCACGTCGCAAACCGCGAGGACCCTGGCGTCGGACTTACTGAGAAAGCCCTGCATGTCTCCTGTGCCTTGCGAACCGACCCCAATGCAGCCCATCGTGATCTTGTTGCTCGGAGCTCCTGCGCCCAGAACCGACGAGGGCACGATGTACGGAAACGCGACCACGCCTGCGGCTGCTCCGGTCGCCGTCTTGAGGAATCCGCGTCGGTTGATCTTCTTGCTCTTGTCCACGGCGTTACCCTTTCACCGAATGCCACTACGAATGCCGCCGGCTTGGCGCCAACGGGTCTTTCTGGGATCACACCCTCCACGGGCTGCCATAGGCCCTCGAAAGCAGACGATTGGCTTGGTCGTCGCCAACGAACACCTCGTGCTCGTGGTCCCATTTCAGAGGTCTCTTGAGCTTGTACGCGATGTTGCCCAGGTGACAGACCGTCACCGACCGGCAACCGGTCTCGATATCGCAGACCGGCCTGGTGCGCTTGCGGACGGCGTCCAGCCAGTCAACGTAGTGATTGTTGCTTTCGTAGAGATGAATCTCGTCGGCCTTGATCTGGACGTTCTTCAACTCGTCCGGCCAGGTCTGCAGATAGCCTCGATTCGTCTCGACCCTCCCTTTCGTTCCTGTGAACAGGATGCCGTTGGCGGTGTCGCGCGTCATGGTCACGCCGCTGGCGTACTTGTACGTGAGCACCTTGTAGTCCTTACCATCGGGCGGGATGATCTCGACCGGGCCGCTTTTGTCCATGCCCATCCCCCACTGGGCAATATCGAAGTGGTGCGCACCCCAGTCGGTCATGGCGCCGCCGCCAAAGGCGCTGTGATACCGCCAGTTCGGGAAGACATCCTTGCTGATGTGCGGCGAAAGGTCGCTGTTGTAGGGACGCCACAGCGCAGGTCCGACCCATCGGTCCCAGTCGAGATAGTCAGGGACCGACTCGGCCGGCAAGGGCTGGTCTTCGGGCGGACCACCGACGCCTACCGTGATATGCTGAAGCTCGCCGATGTGCCCATTGCGGACTAGCTCACAACCAAAGCGGAAGTGCCAGTCCGACCGTTGCATGCTGCCGGTCTGGAAGACCCGGTCGTAGCGGCGCACCGTGTTGACCATCTCCCTCGCTTCGGCAATCGTCTGCGAAAGCGGCTTTTCGCAATAGATGTCCTTGCCTGCCTTGGCGGATTCGATCACCGCGATCGCGTGCCAATGGTCCGGCGTCGCTATCACGACCGCGTCGATATCGTTCCGCGCCAGCACCTCACGGAAATCACCGGTCGCGGCGCAGCCTTTGTAGGACCCACCGTTGCGGCTGGCGTAGTGCTCTTCGGTCATGCGCCCGGCACGCTCGAGCTTGAGCTTGTCCACGTCGCAGACCGCCACCACCTGCGTACCCGGCGAGTTCAGGAACGACTGCAAGAGGTAAGTGCCCTGCTTTCCACAGCCGATGGACCCAAGCGTGACGCGCTCACTCGGAGCGGCGCTGCCCCCCTGGCCCAAGGCTGAGGCGCTGATGATGTGCGGGATTCCCACCACCCCTGCGGCAGTCCCGGCCGCCTTGGAGAGAAACTGACGCCGGGTCACGCCTCTCTTTGTCCTCATGCTGCTTTCCCTGTAAGCCGCCGGGCCTGAACGCTTCGTTGCGTCCAGGCCCGGCGATGGTGCTCGTCATTTCTTCTCGAAGGCCGAATCGAAAGCGATCTGAGAAGGCTTGAAGTCGGCCTTCTTGATCGCCGCACAGGCTTCTGCGGCCCCGTGCTCGCGGTCCATGCGACCGTCCTCCCATTCGATCGACAGCGGTCCTTGGTACCCCACGTCGTTTAGCGCGACGATAATCTCCTCGAAGTTGATGTCGCCGTGCCCGATGGAGCGGAAGTCCCAGTACCGGCGCGGGTCGCCGAAATCGACGTGGCCGCCGAAAACGCCGACGGTCCCATCCCCGTGACCCCACCAGACGTCTTTCATGTGGGCGTGGAAGATACGCTCGGAGAACGTGCGGATGAACTTGACGTAATCGACCCCTTGATAGCCGAGGTGGCTCGGGTCGTAGTTGAAACCGAAGGATTCGTGTCCCTTGACCGCTTCGAGGGCCCGCTGGGCGGAAGCGATATCGAACGCGATTTCCGTGGGGTGGACCTCCAAGGCGAACTTGATCCCTTCCTTCTTGAAGGCATCGAGAATCGGCGTCCAGCGTTTGGCGAAGTCGTCGTACCCGGCCTTGATCATGTCGGGCGAAGCCGGCGGGAACGAATACAGCAGGTGCCAGATCGAGCTGCCGGTAAAGCCGTTGACGACTTTCACACCGAGCCTCTTGGCCGCCTTGGCTGTGTCGATGAGGTTCTGAGTGGCCCGCTTCTTGACACCCTCGGGCTCGCCATCGCCCCAGATGTCGGGCGAAAGGATGGCCTTATGCCGACCGTCAATGTTGTCGCAGACGCATTGACCGACCAAGTGCGTCGATATCGCGAACACCTCCAGGCCGTGCTTTTTCAGCATGTCACGCTTGGCCTTGCAGTAGTTGACGTCCGCCAGCGCTTTGTCGACCTCGAAGTGGTCTCCCCAGCAGGCCAGCTCCAAGCCGTCGTAGCCCCAGCTTGCCGCCTTCTTGGCCAATTCCTCCAACGGCAGGTCCGCCCATTGTCCGGTGAAAAGCGTAACAGGTCTAGCCATCTCGTTACCTCCTTATGAAATCCAGTTCCTGGCCCCTTCCGGAGCGATTCCTGCTCCAGCAAAGAAAGAACGCTTCCAGTCTGCGTTTTATTGCGACCCTACTCTGGCGGGTGTCCTGACATGAATGCCATGCGTCTTCAAACTCACTCCAAAAAGGGCCCCCACGTTACGGGGTCACGCCCAAGATGTACTATTGTACCTGCGATTTGTGCATAGGCAACGCAATTTCCGCCCCCGGATGCACCGGATATCGCGGCCTGCTTACAGGAACACAACTACTTGGCGTATCCCCACTTACGGAAAATGACCACCGACCGTATCAGGTTTCAGTTGCGCCAAGTCGGGTTGTGTTACATCGCAGCTTACTGCTCACGCCCCCAGCGGCACGATCCAGATGTTGCGGAAGCCCACCCGGTTGCCGTGATCCTGGAGCAAAATCGGCCCGGGCTCGGGGCCTTCAGGCTGGCCGGCCCCCGTCTTGTTCGGGATCGGTACATCATCATGAATCAGCACGCCATTCTGATAGACCGTGATGCGAGCGTCCGCAACCTTGTTTGTGCCCTCGAATCGCGCGCCGCGGAACAGAATATCGTAGGTTTGCCACTCGTTCGCCTTTTTGCAGGCGTTCCGGTCCGGAGCTTTGGTCTGATAGATCGCGCCGCAATCGTTCTTCTTGGGCTCCAGCCCGTACGAATCGAGAATCTGAAGTTCGTATCGCTTTTGAATGTATACCCCGCTATTACCCCGCCCCTGGCCTCGGGCCTGTGGCATATCTGGTGTCTTGAACTCAAGATGCAGCATGAAATCCCGATAGGGCTGCCTTGTCACGATGCTGCCGCTGCCGGGGACCACCGTCATCGCGTCGTCGGCGACCTGCCACTTGATTTCGCCGCCCCCATCGCGTTGCCACTGCGACAGGTTGGCTCCGTCAAAGAGCGTTACCGCATTCGCGGGGCGACTGAACTCGACCTTCACCTGCGGCGGGTTGGCATAATCGTTCCAGATACGCTCGGCGTCCGCGACCACGACCTTGCCCTCATGTACGTACCAGCGGTACTGGAAGACATGGTCCTCGCCCGGTTTCATTTCCCACTCGCCTAATTGCGAGGGGCAGAAATTGAAGAAGATGTAGTTGTCGGGCTCGGGCCAC
>CAZGRF010000362.1:0-4237 GCA_964527825.1 uncultured Pirellulales bacterium | reverse complement strand
AAGTTGCGCTGGCATTTTGCACGGCGGCGGTGGTAGAATCATCTTTGAAGCAGCGATCATCGTATCCAAACGAGCGACGACGCTTTTGGAGGATATGAACATGGCTGCCACACAAGGACAAGCGACTCGCCCGCGCGAGCACCTGGGGCTGCTGTTCGCTCTCGTCCTGGTGCTTTGCCTGTGGCTTGCCAGCCACGTCGGGCGCGATTCCGGCGTGCCTCATCCGGTCGCGGAGGTCAAGAACGGCCGGAACGAGGAGCAGCCCTCCGAGCCGACGGATACGGAGCGCGGCCCGGCGCGGCCGGACCATAGCCATGCCGCCTTCAAAGAGCGCGTGGAAGAGCGGCAGGCGATGGTCGCCCAGCAGATCGAGGCCCGGCAGGTCAAGGACCCCAACGTGCTAAGGGCAATGCGCACCGTGCCGCGACACGCATTCGTGCCGGCAGGGCAGCGGCGTCGCGCATACGCCGATTCTCCGTTGCCCATCGGCGAGGGTCAGACGATCAGCCAGCCCTACATCGTGGCCTTCATGACCGAGGCCCTCGCGCTCGATCCGAACTCGACGGTGCTGGAAATCGGCACCGGGTCCGGCTACCAGGCGGCGGTCTGTGCGGAAATCGCTAAGGAGGTCTACACGATTGAGATCGTCGATGCGCTGGCGAAGACTGCGGCCCGGACGCTCAAGGAGCTGGGCTACCGGAACGTCTTCACGAAGGCGGGCGACGGCTACTACGGCTGGCCGGAGAAAGCGCCTTTCGACGTCATCATCGGCACCGCAGCCGCCGAGCGCATCCCGCCGCCGCTGCTCGAGCAGTTGAAGAAGGGCGGTCGCATGATCTTGCCCTGCGAAGGCGCCGGCGGATTTCAGTACCTGGTCCTCGTTGCTAAGGATGCGGAGGGACGGATACACAGGAAAAACGTCCTGCCCGTACTCTTTGTGCCGATGACAGGCCAGGTGCAGAAACCGGCAGAGACGGAGTGACGCCAGCGCCGCGAGGCGCGGGCCGTCCGCGGCGATGCGACGGTCTTGCTTAGGGGGTGCCGCCGGCCGCTTTGTTGATGGCGTCGCCGGCGTTGGAAATGTCCCGGCCGAGGCCTCGGAAAGTGTTGCAGCCAAACGATGCGATCAACAGGCCAAGCAAGGCGAAGGCCAGAATAGCTTTGCGGATCATTCTTAAGTCCTCCTGACAGTTACGGTCTTCCATGATCGTTTGCGGCCCAGAGTATAACGCCATACGCACAGCGGGATCGAAAGTTCAACCACTGCCCCAGCGCGGCCGGGGTGTCAGTACCACATCTTGAGCGCCTGCGGCAGGACTCGAAAACGAAAGCTCGTGCCCTTGCGATAGAGGTTGCCGTCTGTTTGGGCATGCCTTTCCTGCGGCATCGTGAGGAGTATCTCACGCCCGGTCCGGTACGTGCCCATCTTGTTCTCGTCGAAGAAGGCGTTGGCGAGATTCTGCACGATCTCGCCCCAGCCGGAGTTGACGGCCAGCAAGTGCAGACGCCCGTCGTCAAAGACGGCATTCGGGACGACCTTCATCTTGTATCCGTAGTAGGGGATCTTGGTCACGATGGTGGTCACGGCATCGGGGACGGTGAACGTCTCGTTGTCCACCGCGATCGTCATGTGGGTCCGCTCCAAGTCGGCAAAGAAAGAGCCGAACGTTGCCATGGCATAGGCTTGGGGACCGCGCACGCCGCTGTCCTGGAGGGCCTCGCGCCGGTAGAGAATGTCACCTTCGAGCCCGACGCTGGCCATGAAGGCCTTGATGGATTCGTCGCAGAGGATCAAGTCCAACCGGCGGAGGCGGCCGTCACTGATGTGCTTGGCGACACGCGTCAATTGGGGCGGCAGCCCCATCGCATATCTCAGGGCGCAGCCCGAGCCGACCGGCAGATACGAGAGAACCGTTTCGGGATCCATCGCGTTGATGACGTCGGAGAAGGTGCCGTCACCGCCGGCAACGACCAAGACATCGACCTTCTCAGCCAGGTCCCTCGCGCACTGAACGAACTCGTCGCGGCTGGTCGTGTCGAGGCCCGCAACGATGCTGTCGCGGCCCAGGATATCACCGGCCTTTCGCAGCATTTGGGACTTGCGGGCCACACTGGCCGGTCCTGATTTCGGGTTGGCGATGATTCCGAATCTCATGGTCCGTGCGATTCCCTGGATCTGAACGTCGTTTCCGGGACGGTTGCCGTCGTTGGTGGCGCAGGCGTAAGCAGCGCCAGGACGGACGGTCATTCTACCTTGACGACAGCGGAGTGTGCAATTTCTAAACGGCAAATGCCCATCGTGACCGAAAGGGAAGAAGTCCAGATCGGGGAAAAGACAAGGGCTGCGAGTGATGCTCGCAGCCCCTGTGGAAAATCAGCGTGGGTGCGCCCCATCACGGCGCCGGTCGAATATAAAGGGTGACCTCGGCGATCTTGACGTCGGTGGCCCCGGGGGTCAGCAGGTTGAGGGCTACGTTTTGTCCCTGGAGGCGCCAATACACGTTCACATCGCCCGGCCCGACATAGCCTGGGTCCGGATCGAACCAGGCCGTCCAGGTTCCGTCTGTCACCGGGACCGGTTTCACGTCGAGCTTGAGCTCCGCCTTGAAATTGAGCTCGATCTGAAACAAGTAAGGTCCTCCATTGAGCGTGACGGGGGAAGTAAGGCCGAACGGGACATCGGTGGTGATGTCGGTGGTTGACAGCACCTCCCAGGCCGGCCCGGGCCCGGCAGCGGCCTGCTCGTAGGCGCCTGCATCGACTTGCCCATCCTGCTCGCGGCTGGCGCCGGCCAGGTCGAGGGGATGACGTTCGCTGACGTTGCCGTCGTCGTCGACGTCCGCCTCATCGGTGAGAACCAGGCTGTTGTCACCGTGATTGATCCCCGGTGAGGTCGGCTGCAGGCCGTAAAAGCTGCTGATGTCGATCCACTCGCCTTCCATGCTCCAGAGCCCGCGGATCTCAAAAAGCGGATCCACGTCGAGAATGCCCGGACCTGGCCAACCGCCCTGAATGATGCTATATGCCGCGGCGACACTGGAAGAGTCGTTGGCCCAGATCAGGGAATCACCGCCATCGTTGAACAGGATGCTGTTGTCGATGGTCAGGGTCGTCGGAGATGGCAAGGTGCCGGAGTAGTTGAAATTGAATAGGACCAGTTCGTCAGGCCAAGGACCGATGTTGTCGGCGAGCGTGCAGTTGCTGACCAGTACGTCCGCCGCGTCGCCTCCTATGTTGCAGATGGCCGAGCCTCCCCCCGTTCCACCGCTGCCGGCGGAGTTGCCCGTCAGCAGGCAGCTTGCCAGGGTCGTCGCACTGTCATGGCTGTACAGGCCGCCGCCGAGGAAATAGGCGCGATTGCCGGATATCTGGCAGTTGGCCAGGTACAGCGATGCTCCGAGGGTCGCAATGCCGCCGCCGAAGACGGCGGTGTTGCCCCGGATCGTGCAGTGGGCCAGGGTCATGTCGCCGGATTGAATGTAGAGCCCGGCGCCGAGGCCGCCGTCGGCTTGTCCATCCATGATCGAAAGGCCGTCGAGTTTGGCGGTGCCGGAGGCCGTCACGACATGGTAACTGTTGTCGTCTCTGTTCAATATGCCCCACAAATCGTCGTCGTTCAGATCGCCGCTGAGGAGCGTCTGATGGTTCGCCACGTCACGCGCGTCCGGGTCTATCGCGCCGTAGCCGGCGTAGCCGCCCCGGACCAGGACTCCGTCCGGGATGTCGAAGGAAGCCGCCCTGTCCCCGGCGGTCTGCCCGGCGCCTTGGTCCGGCTTGTAGGTGCCGTCGGCGATCCGGATTTCTGCGCCCGGTCCTGCCGCAGCCAGTGCATCCTGGAGGTTTCGGTAGGCGCGCAGCCAGCTTGTGCCGTTGGCGGGAAAGCCGACGGCGTCCTGGTCCACATAGATCACCCCTCCCGTTCCGGCGACAGTGAATTGTATTTCGACTCCCAGCGCCTGACAGCGAAGTGTCCATTTTCCAGCGGTCAGCGGACCGGCCGTCCCCTCCAGGCCGCATACCGGCATGTAGATCATGGGACACATCGTTGGTGCCGGCCCCTGGAACCATACGTCGATAATCCTGTTGAGTGTATCGACCGAAATCTGGGCCGTTCCGCCCAGGTTGGCCTCGGCGACGCAGCTATTGCCATAGGAGCTGACGTCCAACGGCCCGCTGTAGGAAATCACGTCCGACGGACTCGGGTTCGGGGGAGAGATCGTCCACGAAGTGGGAGGGG
>CAZGRF010000361.1:0-4268 GCA_964527825.1 uncultured Pirellulales bacterium | reverse complement strand
CAAGGTGCCGGCCGCGGCCTTGGCAATGCCGAAGTCGATGATCTTGGGAACCGCCCGGTCTCCATGCATGGATATGAGGATGTTGGAGGGTTTGATATCGCGATGGATGATGCCCTTCTGATGGGCGTGGTGCACCCCTTCGCAGACCTCCTGAAACAGCCGGAGTCGCTGTTCCACATCGAGCCGGTGTTCATCACAGTAACGCGTGATGGACATGCCTTTGACGTATTCCATCACAAAGTAGGGGCGTCCGGTCCCCGTGGTGCCGGCGTCAAACACATGGGCGATGTTGGGATGGTCCAAGAGGGCCAGGGTCTGACGCTCGGCCTCGAAGCGGGCAATGACCTCCTTGGAGTCCATGCCCGGCTTGATGATCTTCAAAGCCAAGCGGCGTCTAACGGGCTCTTTCTGCTGGGCGAGATAGACCAGTCCCATACCGCCTTCGCCGATCAACTCCAGAAGCTCGTAGTGGCCGATCTTCGTGCCGGGACCTTCGATGAGAGGCGAATCATTCAGGGTGGCACTTGCACCGACGGCCGGGACTTCGAGGAAATCGCCAACCTCTTGCGCAGCGGCGAGTAAGGCCTCGACACGGGCGCGCAGAGCAGGATCGCCCTCGCAAATCTTGTCCAAGTACGAAGATCGCTCCTGTCCGGATGCCTTTCCCAGGGCAGCGTGGTATATCGTTTCAACATCTCTTGGTTTCTCGGCCATAATCCTACTCCTTACCTTGTGAGTGTCTCTCTATGATTGAATGCGCCATCACGGGCGAAAAACCCTCACAAGAGACGAGACTAAGGGCAAAGATATGGAAGAATCAGTAGAGACCCCGCCCTAGGAACCCTTCTTGACCTCATGGAAGAGCCAGACGCGGGCGTAGGACCAATATCGTTCGGCGGTGGCCTGGGAAATGCCAAGCATCTTGGCTGCTTGTTTGGTGGTCAAACCTGCGAAGTAACGAAGCTTCACCAGAGTCGCTTTCTTAGGGTCCTCCAATGAGAGTCGTTCCAGTGCTTCGTCCAGCGCGATAATGTCCTCCGAAGGTTCCGCAGCGGCAAGGTCTACATCATCGAGATTGACTTTTTCGTGACCACCACCACGTTTGAGTCGCTGTTTTCGGCGTGCGTTCTCAATGAGTATGCGACGCATTGCTTCAGCGGCTGCTGTATAGAAACTGGTGCGACTACTCCAGTTTTGCGCTTCCGAGCCAACCAGCCGGATGTAGGCCTCGTGGACGAGAGCTGTCGCTTGGAGCGTCTGCCCTGGCTTTTCGCGTGCCATCTTCCGAGCGGCAAGAATCCTCAATTCTTCATAGACCAGGGGCAGTAGTCTCGCCGCGGCTTGGGGGTCTCCCTTTTCAATCGCGTTCAAGATGCGCGTGACGTCACTCATGACAGCTCCGCATCACTTGAGAAACCTGGCTACCCTATTATGGCAGATCGAGGGCGAGTCCGCAACCAATCTCGCCGACGCCACCGCTCCCGCGGTGCGCCTCAGTTTCGTTCAATTCAGGCAACACTTTAGAACCAAAAACATCTGTCACCGCAAATTTTCTTATTCCCGTCACGGGCGGAGCTTACGCCGGTCAGAACAGTTCGGCACGGCCCATTTTTCGTTCAAAACACGCAACACGCTCCTTTTAGGGAGGCGCTCATCGGCCGCAGCGGCCGATGGGGCCGGCCCCGGACTGATTGAGAGCTATTGGTGCTTGAACGGGAGAACGAAGATGGAGCCAACGAAGCGAACCTGTCACGACTGCGTGTATTCCAATTGGGACCCCGTTGCCTGCCTGCGGAGCCTGGAGACGGGTCGGCTGGCGGGCCTGACGTGCGTCAACCACGTTGATGCGCCCGGCCGCATCCGCGACGTTTGTCCGGGCCGGCCCTGCCCCAACTTCCGCGCCCGGCGCCGCCCGCCGGTCCGGATCGTGCCGCCCCCGCCGCCCAATGACAAAATCCGCTACATCGCCCTGACGCGCGGCAAGTTCGCCATCGTCGACAAGGCCGACTACGAGTGGCTCAACCGCCACCGTTGGCACACGTCTTACCACGGCGGCAAGGCCTACGCCCGGCGCAACACGAAGACAGGCTCGATCATGATGCACCGCGCGATCCTGTGCGCCCCGAAGGGATTGATGGTGGACCACATCGACGGCAACGGTCTGAACAATCGCCGGAGCAACCTGCGGATTTGCACGCCTTGGCAAAACGTCCAGAATGCCCGCCCGCACCGTGGGTCGCGGTTCAAGGGTGTCTACCCGCACCGAGACAAATGGCACGCCGTGATCAAGCACAAGGGTCGGACCCACCATCTCGGCACCTTCGACAACGAGATCGAAGCCGCCCAGGCCCGCGACCGTGCGGCCTACGAACTCCAAGGCAAATTCGCCTACCTCAACTTCCCGGAGGAGATCTATAAGTACGCGGGCGACAACAAAGATGATGAGGACGAGAAGGCACTATAGCTGCTGGGAGGCTAGTGTCGAGACGTGTTCGACAAAGGCCTGTGTTTGCTGGAGCCACCCCGCCACCTCCTCCGTTTGGAAGACGACAAGATCGGAATAGTCGCCCTTCTGGCGACTGTTGAACAGCAGGTCGAAGAACTGCCCGTGCTCCAGAGGTATCGTGCCGGGTCGAATGAAGTCCTTGTGGAGGATGGCCCGCAGGTGAGTGTGCTTGCTGGTGGACAGTCCTCGGGTCAAGAGTAAGGCTGACATCGCATAGAAGCAGGCATAGTACAGACGGTTCACGTAGGTGCGCAGATGGCCGGCGTCGAACAGGAGCTTGGCTTCCTTGATCGCCTCGTACGCGCGTTCCAAGCGGTATCGCACGAGGGCTTGCTCTTCCGGCGTCATAACGGCACACCCTCCCGCGTCACGTTCTTGTGCAAAGGCATGGCTCGGTACAAGGGCGACTCCCACTGCTCCCGGCTGTAGACCAGCACGGTCAGAACCTGCCCCGTCCGGACTTCCAACGGCACCAGTCGATTGACGATAGCTCGTTCGAGCTTCATATCCACCGGACCATCGACGAGAATCAGCAGATCGTAATCCGAATCATCACGCGCCTCGTTTCGCGCGCGGGACCCGTAGAGAATCAGACTCGCCCCCGGCGCAACGTTGAGAACCGCCGCTTTGCACTCCGCCAGCAGCGCTAGGTCCGCCGTCGTATTTCGATCTGCCCTGTCGATCATAAGACTATCGTAGCTCTCGCCGCCGCCCCAGGCAACGAAAAAGGCCAAAGCCCGCGACCGCGCCGCCTACGAATTCCAGGGCAAGTTCGCCTACCTCAACCTCCCGCAGGAGATCTACAAGTGTGTGGCACCCCCGCCCTCGGGGGTGAATTCTCAAAACCCGCCGGAGAGCGGCTGAGCTGTAACGTGGGTCCTCAACCCACGCGCTGAGTTGTGAGACCATCCCGTCGTCTCCCTTCGGCGTCAGAGTTGCCCTTTGAAGGCTCTGCCGAGGATCGAGGCCGGCAAGGCATCCAGTTCGGCGGCCATCCCTCCCCCACTACCTGCGATTCGTAGGTAGCGCCCTGGATGTCCACTCCTTCCTCAGCGCGCTGTCGCGCCGAGCGCCGAGAGAAATTACGGCGATGGCAGGCGCTATTTGACAATGTCATATAGCACGTCTAGGTCGCCTCTGCTAGCGGGCGGGCCCAGTACCTGCGATTCGCAGGTAGCGCGTGGGGCACGTGTGACGACGCGATCGAAGCCGCCAAGGCCCGCGACCGCGCGGCCTACGAACTCCAAGGCAAATTCGCCTACCTCAACTTCCCGGAGGAAATCTACCGCGACGAACACGACAGGTGATAGCTAGGCCGGCTACTCTGCCAACAAGGACGTTGCCAACTACCGGATGCGCCCGCGCACAAGGTTCACCGATGCCATGAGAACACCACTGGCAGCACAGACTAACACTTGAAGATGGGTGACTCAGGCGTAACCGCCCCCGCGTATGACCCGCCTATGACATCACCCTTAGGAGTCGCCGGTTTCTCTATCGTCTCGAACACGAGTTGGGCAATGGGTTCTCCGGCGGGTAGAGCGATGGCGACGTTGCCAAGATTGGTGATTTCCAACGTAAGACATCCTCGAAAGGATGGGTGTACCCAGGGCGCGGATTCAATCGTTACAAACAGTCGGGCCCAAGAAGATTTTGTCAGGATTTGGCCCGACAAATCGTATGGCATCTTGATGTACTCAAGCGTGGCGGCGAGCACCGAATGCTGCGGCTGAAGATAGAACGGCGCTCTCCTCCATCTATC
>CAZGRF010000360.1:0-4298 GCA_964527825.1 uncultured Pirellulales bacterium | reverse complement strand
CAGCATCCGGACCCCGGCGATTTCCACGACTTTGCCGACGCCGTACGTAGCGCCGACCGCCAGGTCGAGGCCGAAGGGCATCTTCACATGGTCCACGGCGTCTGGACCGATGAAACCGTAGAAGAGCGTGCCCAGGAACAACAGCGATATCGCGTACATCGTGAACGGCTTGATCCCCCAGTTGACCACCAGCGTCAGGCCGACCGGCTTGACGCTCCTGCCCGCCTTGAGCACCTCGGCGAAGTCGATCTTGACCATGATGGGATACATCATGAAGAACAGACATATCGCGATGGGAATAGACACGACCGGTGCCTTGTTGACGTAGATCGCCATGCCGTCCAAGGCTCTGGCAAATCCCGGGGCGATTCTACCCAGCACAATCCCGCCGCCAATGCAGAGAAAGACCCAGACAGTCAGGTATTTCTCGAAGATGCTCAGACCTTTTGCAGCCTTCACAGTTGCGTTGCTTGTCACGACAGTGCTCCGGTTAATGGTGAAGCCTTATTTGATGATCTCCGAGATTAGCTCGTCGATCTGTCCGCCGGCGCCTTTGCGCACCATTTGGCCAACCGCGATGGCCTTACGAATGTCCGTTTCGTCGATCTGCATGTCACGCGCCTTTTGGATGTGGAACTTGACGCACGGATGGCAGTTGGCCGAGACGGACGCGCCGATAGCGATAAGCTCCGCGATTATTTTGTCCGTGTTCATTGCCCGCTCTTTCTCACCAGGAAGTTGACGCTAACAACGTAGTCACCGAGCCTCTTGCCCGGTGGTAGACTGTTGCGGACGGCCCCATAGAGGGAGTCGTTGCAGTTGTCCATGACGTCGAAGTTGTATTGCTTCTCATCGGTTTGCACGGAGATTAGACCGGCGGCGCGGATCATGTCGAGTGTCGCCTGTATCGGCACGGCCCCCGAGATACATCCGACCAGAGCCTCCGCGGCCGATTTCACCCCATCCGGCAGGGGGGCCTTCAAGGCCAGATCGGAAACGCATGCGACGCCGTTCGGTTTGAGAACGCGGGCCATCTCTCTCCAGACCTGGCCCTTTTCGGGGGAGAGGTTGACAACGCAGTTGGAGATCACCACATCCACACTGCTGTCGGCCACGGGAAGATGCTCGATTTCTCCGAGGCGAAACTCAACGTTGCTCAGCCCTGTCTTGTGTGTGAACGTGGGGATGCTTCTCCTGGCCTTGCTCAGCATCTCCGGCGTCATGTCTACACCGATGACCCGGCCGGATGCGCCTACTTTTGCCGCCGCCACAAACACATCGAACCCACCGCCGCTGCCGAGGTCCAGCACGACCTGTCCGGGCTTGAGGCTGGCCAGTGCGGTCGGATTGCCGCAGGAAAGACCCATGTTGACGCCGTCCGGAAGGAACTCGAGATCCTGTTGCTTATAGACGATGGTCTGCGCGAATTGTATCGGGTCGCCACAGCCGCAGCAGCTTCCACGGTCCCGTGCGATTTCTGTGTATCCGGCTCTGACCGATTCGCGGACACTTTCGTTTGCGTTTGTGTCTTCAGGCATGGTGAGGTCTCCGGGGAATCACGTCTTCGATGGCTCCAGGCCATCGGGTAATGTCTCGACGAACACTCGTATTTCGTCACGTACGCGGCGGTAGCAGTGTAGCGCCTCCTCCTCGGTCTTCGCATCCTTAGCCAGTCTCGGTGGGTCGTCGAAACCGACGTGCACCACTTTCGTCTTGCCGGGAAAGAGCGGGCAGGACTCGTGCGCGTGGTCGCAGACCGTCACGACGTAGTCGAAAGCGATGTCCTTCAACTCGTCCACATGCTTGGACCGGTGGCCCGAGATGTCCACGCCCGCCTCGGCCATAACCTTCACAGCGTTGGGGTTCAGGCCGTGCGTTTCGATGCCGGCCGAATACGGCTCGACCACGTCGCCCTTGAGACGCCGGGCCCAGCCCTCGGCCATCTGGCTGCGGCACGAATTGCCCGTACACAGAAAGAGAATCTTCAATTTCGGTTTTGTTTTCTGCATAGCGTCTCCCGAGCCGTAGCGAGGATCTTGCCGAGTCTCTTGCCGTCCTGGACGACCTGCGGGGCCTCGCCCAGGTTCCGCCGCACCCACGCCAAAGCCTCCCTGGCGGCCTTGGACGCCGCGCGGCCGGGTAGCCGGTAATACATCCAGCGTCCCTCCTTGCGGGCCTCGACCAGCCCTGCCTGCCGCAAAATGGACATGTGCTTCGAGACCGTCGACGGCGCCAGACCGAGCATCTCGATGATCTGGCAGACGCAAAGCTCCCCGCCGCCCAGCGCTATCAGCGCCCGCAGCCGATTCGCATCCGCCAACGCCTTCGCCACATTGAGAACGTCGTTCATGCCATATTCCTATATTTCGCCATATAACGAATTGTACTACCACCTCCCACTGCGCGTCAACCCGCGTAGGTGTTCTGCCGAGAAAGAAAACGATGCCGCGTGTTCAGAAGGTGCTGCGACCGCGCCGATGGCACTACCCGGCGTAGGCCAGACCCAAATGGCTGGCGGTCGCTCTGATTCGCTTGTCCAGGGTCCAGATCGGCCCGCCGGCCAGGGCGGCTGCGGCCCGAAGGTGAACATCGACATATTCCAGACGCATGCCCACCATGGGCTATGACACCGTCCAGTACCGCGAAGTCTGCGTTCCGTGCCACCCAGCCAGGCCAGACTCTCGCTGCTCTTGAGGGAGAGCAGAGTCCCCAGGCCAAGTCTCACCGAAGTGGTTTCCTCTTTGACCCCGTCAATTCGGCAGCTTTGGCGATCAAATCGTCGTCCAGATTGAGCGTGGTTTTCATGGCGTCATCCTCGGCATCTGTTCAACGCACACAGAGACGCCAGCTTAGGGTTTCACTGTCAACCCCCTATTCCTGAATGCAATGGCGGATTGGCTACCGCCTCTTGACGGCATCAGCGAAGCCGAGACGCCCGGAGGTCACGCTGTGTAGATCAGGTAGAGGCCGGCGAGCAGGATGAGGAGGCCGCAAATCTTCTTGAGGATGATCGCACCCTTCGAGCGTTCGTTCCAGTTCAGGTAGCGCTGGACCAGTCCGGTGCTGGTGCCGGCGGCGATGATGACGGAGCAGTGGCCGACGCCGTAGGCCAGCAGCAGGGCGATGCCGTGGAGCAGGCGGGTCGAGGCGACGCGGAACGTCACGCCCAGCATCGGCGCCATGTACGCAAACGTGCAGGGGCCGATGGCAATGCCGAAGATCAGGCCCAGCAGCAGGGCGGCCAGCAGGCCCTTGCGCTTCATGCCGACCTGCCCCGGACCCGACCAAGGCATTGGTATTACGTCCAGCAAGTGCAGGCCGACAAGGAAGAAGATCGCCGCGACGAAGTAGTTGCCCCAGCGGCCGACGTCGCCCAGCATGCGGCCGGCGGCCGCAGTGACGGTGCCGACAGCCGCGATCGTGGCGAGAATGCCCGCCGCGAAGAGGGTCGAGATCGCGAAGGCCCGCCTGGCAGACATTGGGCCCTGCTTGTCGATGAACCCAACGATTAGCGGGATGCTGGCGAGATGGCAGGGGCTCAGCAAGACGCTGAGCACGCCCCAGAGCAGGGCGGCTCCGATCGCAATGGCCGGCGCGCCTTCGACGGCATGGGTCAAGCGTGTGAACAGCTCCTGGATCATTGGATGGGCGTCAACTCCACACCGAGTTCGTTCCACTTGGCCAGGATGTCCTCCTTGCCGAAGAAACCCTCGTGCCGGAAGCGTTCCCGACCTGAAGCGTCGTAGAAGATCTGGACAGGGATCACGCGGACGTTGTATAGGCCGACGAGCCCCGGATGGTTATTCACGTTGAGAAGGTGTACGCTGAGCTTACCGGCGAATTCCTGCCTCAATTCCTCAAGGACGGGGGCCATCATCTTGCACGGAATGCACGTCTCGGCGCCGATGTCGATCAGCGCGGGTACACCTTTGCCGGTCAGGTTCTCGGGCCGGTACTCAGCGGGAACCTGCGGGGCGGCTGCGCCGGCGGCGGGGGATGATACGTTTCCTTCGGACCGGTTGCGTTTGACGGTCACCACGGCGATCACCGCAACGACGAGCGCGGCCACAATCGCTACCTTAGCGGACTTGTTCATGAGACTCTCACCTGCCTTTCGCGAAGGTTACGCCAACAGGGCCGAGGCGGCGTCGGTGACTTTGGCGACGTTCTCGTCCGTAGCCGGGCTTTTGCCCTTCTCCAAGCCCAGATCAGTGACGCGCACGTACTGGAAGTCGCGGATGCTGGCCAGTTCGAGGCACTTCTTCGTGCAGTCCAGCGTGCAGCCGTCGATGGCGACG
>CAZGRF010000359.1:0-4312 GCA_964527825.1 uncultured Pirellulales bacterium | reverse complement strand
ACCTGGGCCGGATCTGTCCCGAAGGTGATGCCACCTTTCTTGACGTTCGGGCAACTGATGTTCAGCTCAAAGCCGGCAATGCCGTCTTCCGAGGCGAGTCGCTCAGTAACGGCCACGTACTCCTCAATCGTCGTGCCAGCCACATTGACGAAGACCGCCGGCTTCACCTGCGCGATCAGCGGCAGCTTCTCGGCGATGAAACGGTCCAGCCCGACATTCGCCAGGCCGATGGCGTTGAGCATACCTGCGTCGGTCTCGACGATCCGGGGCGGCGGATTGCCCTTGCGCGGCTCAAGGGTGATGCTCTTGGTGATGAAGCCGCCCAGAGCATTGACGTCCATGAAGTCCGCCAGCTCATCGGCGTAGCCGCACGTCCCCGAGGCGGTGAAGACCGGATTGATCAACTTGAGTCCGGCAAAATCAACAGAAGTGTCGAAGTTTTCGCTCATGCCATTTACTTGTAGCGGGGCTCGTCCTTCGTTTCCTCGTAGTAGGCTTCGACGCCGAGTTCTTTTATGCGGCAGTTCATCTGCATCCAGCGGCGCTTGAGGTCCGGGTCGAAGCTCGTCTTCTCACAGGGGAACTCGTCGCACTGGCCGCAGAAATCGATGTTCCTTGCTTGGCAGCACGCCAGTACCCCGCACTTGGGGAACTTACAGTCGCCTGCGCGGCATCCTCGGCAATCTGCCTGGGTGAAGTGCGCTAGAAGCTCCTTGAAAGCGGGGTAGTCCTTGAACGCAGGCAGGAAGGCCGAGAATCGCTCCGCATAGTTGTCGAACGAGCCGAGCAGCCGCTGCAACTCTTCGCTGGTCTTCCTGATCGCGCCGTCTGCATACGCCATGCACTTGCGGCAGTTCAGACCGCACGGAGCCAGCTCCCGCAGGATGTCCTCGCATTTCATGGTGTCAGTCCGCCATCAATCGAGGATCACTTCTTTAGCGTCAAAGACAGGGCCGTCCTTGCAGCACAGCTTGTATGCCGTCTCGCCCGAGTTGCCGAGGCGGCACTCGACTGCGCAACTCTGGCACAGGCCGATGCCGCAAGCCATCCGCCGCTCCATGCTTACTTGGCAGTCGATATTCCACTGATTGGCGATCTGTGCGGTGGCCGCCAGCATGGGTTCCGGCCCGCACGCGTAAACGATCGTCTGGCCCTGCAACGTTTTGCCGTTCTCTTCGAGCCAGCGTGTCAGGCTCTCTGTCACAAGCCCGGCATGTCCTGCCGAGCCATCGTCAGTAGCAATGATAGACGGAATCCCGTATTTCGCAAAGACAGGTATGCAGAACCCCAACTGCTGAGACATCTCATCGAGTTTACGCTCGAAGGGCAGCGCTCTCGCCGTCTTGGCGCCTGCAAAGGCAACTGCGTTGATGTCAGGATGTTCCGCTGTCAACGACTTGGCCAAGCATGATATCGGTGGCAGGCCCATCCCGCCGACCACGAGCAGGGCAGTCTTCTTGTCCTCCGGCACCCAGAAGCCGTGGCCCAGGGGTCCGAGGATGCTCACGGAATTTCCCTTGCTCAATGTCGTCATGCGCAGGCTGGCCGGTCCTACGACACAATAGAGAAGCTCAGCGGTGGTCACGTCACCCTTAGCGGTGACGTCGGCGAAGCTGAACGGCCGGCGCAGCAAGACATTGCGCCGGGCGCCGTCTCTCAGGTCCGGCGGGATGGCCTCCAGAGGCGGCAGCGCCAGGTCGGAAACGTCGAGTTGAAGGAACTGCCCGGCCCGGAACCCGGCAAACGCCTTCGCGCCGTCGCCTGTCAAACGCAGGTCCATAGTCCAGAAGCACTCGCCGATACGCCGGTTGGACGTAACCGCCGCCCGAAAGATGCCTTTGCCAGACGAGATGCGTGTCTCCGTCATCCTTGCCGCTCAAAGCACATCGTCAAACACCTTGACGCCATCGACGACCTTGCAGACGTGCACCGCGTACCGGTCGGCGAAATCGGGCCGGCTGCGCGGATAGCCCGCGTCCACGGCTCGCCTGACGGCGTCTATGCTGTCAGCTTTGACCAGGGCCCCCGAGGCGCCCTTGTCACCGCCGCCTAACATGCGCTCACCCAGCACGCCGGGCACGGTACGGACGATGTCACACATCGTCTCCAGCTCAGGTCCCGATATCTTGTACTGGTCCCGCAGTCCGATCCCATCCTCGCGGAAGATGGCCCCGACGGTCTCAATATCACCGGTCTTCCAGGCGTCGAGCATCTGGTAGAATCGTCGCTGGGCGTCGAAGATATAGGTGAGGCGGTCGCACAGATCGGCGTGGCTGCGGCCGAACTGGTCCGTGATCTTTCTGTACAGCGTCTCGTCCTTGACATCGGCCAAAGACGAGATCCTGATGCCAGCCTTCTGCGCCAGTGCGACCAGCTCCTCGCATTGCCTGCGTCGTACGGCGTACGTGGATTTTTCCAGGCCCGGCCGATCCGTGCCCGTGTCGAGCACCATGATCCTGAAATCGGTTGCACCCTCTCCAAGGGGGACGTACTTGATGGAGCGATCTCCGGGATTGTAGTAGGTCCCCATGCCCTCTTTGGCGAAGTAGATCATGATCTGATCGAGTTGGCCGCAGGGCGAGCCGATATAGACGTTCTCGACGGCCTGGGCCATGTCGATGATCTTCAGGTCGGCTGCTTCGTCTTTCTCGTAGTGATTGACTTCCAGCGAGGTCAGAATGAGGTTGATCGTCAAGGATGCCGACCGCGACATGCCTCCTCCGGGGATATTTCCGTAGAGGACGGCGTCGAATCCATAAGGCAGCTTGAATCCTTCGCGGGTCAGGATATAGTCAACGCCGTATGGGAAACGCCCCCACGTGTGGGCGATCTCGCTCGACTTGGGCGCGGGCACCTTGCCGCTCTCGAAGCTCACCACCCCGTCATCCGGAAAGTTGCCGCTAAAGAGCCTGATCCTGCTCGTGCCGTTGGGTTTGTAGGCGAACCAGATAAAACGATCCGTGCCGACGCCGAAAAGCTCGGTGCCGTTATAATCGCCGTGCTCGACGCCCAGACAGAACCGCGACGAGGTCCGCCGGATCTTGCCGCCTGCGATGTCGAGTCTGTGTTCCTTTGCCCATTGCTGTATCTTCTCCAACGCTCCTTGGCCTTCTTCTGTCAGTTCCATCTTGCCCTGAGGTCCCCAAAAGACGCGCGGCTGCCAATTTGTTCGAGAACGACAGGGCCAAGTATAGCTGAACTGCAGTCCAGCATCAAGGTCCGTTTGTCGTTTGGATGGGGCGCTCCTGGATTAGTCTGTGCAGACACGAAAGGGGCCTGTGCCAGATCGACACAGGCCCCAACAAGCCGTTGCACGCGTATCGCCGCACCCGCGCGAGGTTATTCGACAGGGATCGGGCGGCCGAAGGCAATGTCGTCGATGAGCAACAGACCAGAGACATTCTGGCTCGGCTTGGTCTCGTCGCCGACGCCGATATAGAGCTTCTTGACGCTGTTGACCTTGACACCGGCCCCCTTGAACACGCTCAGCGGAATCTTCCACTGCGTCCAGGAACCGACTCCCACGGCGTACGGGTTGTCCGCGTGGTTCACTGTTTTGCTCTTGCCACTGCTGTCCTCGACCGTGATATAGAAGGTGTCGAGCCCGTTACCGGCGGGCTGCTCCACGCCAACCGCCGCCAACTGCCATTGGCCGGTCACCGTACCGACCGTCGAGACCGAAGAGAATTGCGCAGCGCAGGTGGTCCCGGCCACGTGACTGCATACCACCAGGCCGATGTACACCGTATCCGGCATCGCAATGGTGGCGGGCGTCGTGCCGGCGATCTGCGTCCACTTCTGACCATCGGCGCAGTATTCACCCGTGAAGGTGTTGCCCGAACGCGTGATCCGCACCCATATGGGCAACGGCGTCGAGTCGACGTCCGTGGCGGTGCCGATGGCGTCTGCTCCGACAGTCAAACGCGGCATCCACTCCACGCGGTCGGTCGGCGCGCCGATCATGTGGGCCTGCAGCGCGCCCACTTCCAGGTTGCTGCGGATCATCACGCCGGCCTTGGTCCACTCGTTGACGTTCTGGACACTGTCAATCCGAGCCGTGATCGAGCCGTTGCCGGTAAGTTGCTTGTAGGCAAAACGGAACTCGTCGGTCAATTGATAGATGTCCGAGCCCACCCCGCTCATGAGGATGGTACCGTCGCCTTTCTCCAGGAAGGCAACCGGATCACCACAGAACCACAGCGACAGGATGTCGGCGCCGTTGGCGCTCCAATCTTGGGGGGTGGCAAAGGTCCGCACGGCCTCGGAGTTGGCCACGCCGCCCGTGTTCTTATAGTTGAACGGCATCGACTGT
>CAZGRF010000358.1:0-4313 GCA_964527825.1 uncultured Pirellulales bacterium | reverse complement strand
CCGTTGGATTCGAGACGACCGCCCCGGCGACGGCCGTCGCTGTCATAGAGGCGGCGAACGAAGGGGTGGAGAACTTCTGCATCCTCAGCGGGCACAAGCTTGTCATCCCGGCCATGCGTGCCCTGCTCGGCGGCATGAACGACCGCATCGATGCCTTCTTGTGTCCGGGACACGTCAGCGTGATCATTGGTTCCGGTGCGTTCAGAGAAATCGTGGCGGATTTCGGTCGCCCGTGTGTGGTGGGGGGGTTCGAGCCGATCCAGATCATCGAGGCCCTGGCGGAGATCTGCCGGCAGCTTGCGTCAGGGAAGGCGGAGCTTAGGTCGATCTACAACGCCGTCGTGACGGAGAAGGGCAACGTCGCAGCCCAGGAGATCATTGCTGAGGTCTTCGAGCCCGTCGATGGCTACTGGCGCGGCCTTGGCAAGATAGCCAACAGTACGCTTGCCCTGAGAGAGCCATACCGCAAGTTCGACGCCTTCGAACGATTCGGCTTGAAGGACCAGCCGGGCGAGGACAACAGCGGCTGTCGTTGCGGCGAGGTCTTGTGCGGACTCATCGACCCGCCGCGGTGCGCTCTCTTCGCGAAGCCGTGTACGCCGCAACATCCCATCGGCCCGTGCATGGTCAGTTCCGAAGGCACGTGCGCCGCGTGGTTCAAGTATGGGCGGAGAGACCAAGGCGAGCCATGACGAACAGCGGACCGGAGAGAATACTGCTGGCCCATGGCGGCGGCGGGCAACTGACCAACCAACTCATTCGCAGCCATGTTCTGCCCCATCTGGGCAACGATGCCCTATCCGAGTTGGGCGATTCGGCCTGCCTGGAATTGGAGTCCGCATCGATCTGCTTCACCACGGACAGCTATGTGGTCAAGCCGCTGTTCTTCAATGGCGGCGATATCGGCAAACTGGCCGTGTGCGGGACGATCAACGACTTGGCGGTAGCCGGTTCGAAGCCGCTGGCACTGACGCTGTCGCTGATCGTCGAAGAAGGCCTCGAAATGCAAACGCTCGACCGTATCCTGGAAAGCATCGGGCAGACGGCGAAGTCTTGCGGGGTCTGCATCGTGGCGGGAGATACCAAGACCGTCGAGCGCGGATCGGCCGACGGCATCTTCATCAATACGGCTGGCATCGGCGTGAGGTTGCCCAATGTGAGTCTCGGATTGGACCGCATTGCCGTGGGCGACAAGATTCTCATCAATGGGACCATCGGCGACCACGGCATGACGATCATCTCACAGCGGGAGGGAATCCGTTTCGAGTCGCAACTGGAAAGCGACTGCGCGGCGTTGGCCGGCCTGACCTGCGCGTTGCTTGAGGGTGTCCCGGGCATCAAGTTCATGCGGGACGCCACGCGCGGCGGTCTGGCGGCAGTGCTGAATGAGATGGTCGCGGGCAGCCGTCTTGGGGTCGAGATTCGCGAGGCGGACATCCCGATCAAGCCGGTTGTCCAGGCGGCTGCTGATGTGCTTGGCTTCGATGTTCTGAATGTCGCCAACGAAGGCAAGTTCGTGGCGGTCGTCGCGCCGGAAGCTGCCGAGAAGTGCCTGGACATATGCCGAGGTCATGAGCTGGGACGCAGCGCCACGGTGATCGGCGCGGTGATTGATCCAGATGGCTTGCCACTCGTCCAGTTGCGGACGAAGATCGGGGGCAAACGGATTGTGCAAATGCCATATGGGCGCGAGCTGCCGAGGATCTGCTGATGCATGAGGCGGTCATAGCCCAAAGCCTGCTGGAGGTGATCTCCCAGGAAGCCCGCAAGCAAGACGCCAAGCCTGTCGCGGCCAAGGTAAGCTGCGGCGAGTTGAATGCGATCAATGATGAGGTGCTTGCCTTCGCCTTCGAAGCAATCTCCCGGGAGACGGTATGCGAAGGGATGACGCTACAGGTCGAGCACAAGCCGATGCAGGCTCGATGCGGCCAATGTGGACAGACCTTTGCCTTTCGGTTGTCTGAGGCGCGGTGCCCGCACTGCGGCAAAGAGGATTTTGAACTACTTCCCGATGCGCCTCTGGTATTGGAGGAGATCGAGTTTGACAAGGAGTAGAACATGGAAAAGGTCAACGTCGGCAAGCGCATTCTGAGTGCCAACGAACAATACGCCCGCGAGAACAGCCAGCTCATCGCGCAGCGAAAGCAATTGTGCCTGAACATGATCTCCTCTCCCGGTTCGGGCAAGACCACTATCCTGGTGCGTACCATCAGCGACTTGGGCGCCGAACTCAGGATGGGTGTGATCGAAGGGGACATCCGCACCGACATCGATGCCGAACGCATCCGCGCCACGAAGGCCCCCGCGATTCAGATTGAGACTCAGGGGGCGTGCCATTTGTCCGCGACGCAGGTCAACAAGGCCCTGGAGCAATTGCCTCTTGATGCTCTCGACGTGATCTTCATTGAGAACGTTGGCAATCTGGTTTGTCCTTCCGCCTTCGAGTTGGGTGAAAATGGGAAGATTGTGGTGCTCTCTGTGGCGGAAGGCGACGACAAGCCGGCCAAGTATCCGGGCATCTTTGCCAAGTCGAAGGTGCTGCTGGTCAACAAAGTCGATCTGCTCGCCGGCTCATTGGTGGAATTCGACCTCGACCGGGTCAGGACTGACGCGCGAAGACTCAACAAGAGCATAGAGATATTCCCCGTTTCCGCCAAGACCGGCGAGGGCATGCAGCAGTGGTATGGCTGGCTGACCGAGCAGGTGCGTCAGACACGTCGGTAGAGGCCTCGCGTGCGGATGTAGGCGGCCACCTCCGGGTGCAGCACGTTGCTGACATCTTCTCCGGCGGCCAGGCGCTCCCGGATTTGCGTGCTGCTGACGTCGATTAGGGGTGTTTCGATCACGTTCGCCCGCAGCTTCCGGACGCGTTCGATACCCCAAAGAGACACGTATTTGTCAAAGGATGGGGGATCACAGCCGCCTCGATACATGACGGCGATGCTACATAGATCGATCAGTTCATCGATCCCGTGCCAGCAGACCAAGTCGTTCACGCTGTCGGCTCCCAGCAGCCAGTAGACGGATGTTTCGGGGCCATGCTCCGCCTGGAATTGCCTGACCGTGTCCAGGGTGTAGCTCGGGGCCGCGCGGCGCAACTCACAGTCGCTTACGGCAAACGCCTTGTTGTTCCGGATTGCCAGCGTGATCATCTTCAACCGATCATCATCACTGGCCGCCGGAAGGAATCCTTTCAAGGGAGAGCGCTTGGCGGGAATGAAGACGACTTTCTCTGCGCCAAGGCGCTGCGCTGCCGTGGCGGCGACCTTGGAATGACCGAGATGAATCGGATCAAACGTGCCACCGAACAATGCTATCTTTCGTTTTGTCATAAACAACTAACAATGAATCTGTGTGTTTCTTGGGCACATCAGAGCCTGCACTTCGCAAAAAAGCGCTGCGCTGTGCCTGTAGGAAACACACGATGATGGCAAAAGTCAAGTCGCTTGTCGGTTGCCTGACTGCACCAGGCAGTTGTCGAGCGAGAGGTGACAGCGATCGTGCCGTGTGACATGGTGTTTTCAGCGATTCACTCAACAGCACTCGTACGATGCAGCGATAGGCCGCCCACGTTATGAGGCGCGCGATATCGTGACGTTACGTTGTTGTGTCATCGGGGCTGAGACGTGTTTGTGATGCCCCGCGCTGTTCCAACGCTGCGGCGCGCAGCGTACGGACGCGAAAAAATTTTTATGGAGGATTTGGGAATAAATGGACGATAAAGAACATGACAGATGTTATTATCTTTTTTCATAGTAGTGTTGACCGAAGTGTGACAAGCAATTGTAGTGTTATCGCGTAATGCAAAACAGAGAAAGCATCAGTCACTGGTCAACTTGAAGGAGAAAAGTAAAGGCCAAGAAGAAAGCAAAGAAGAAAGCAACGAACAAGGCCGCCAAGAAGGCGCCGAAGAAGAAAGCCAAGAAGGCGACGAAGAAGAAAGCGGCCAAGAAGAAAAAGTAACACGAGCATTCCGTCAGAGGTCTGCTTAGCTTCATCTGAGATCGCCGCAGAGAGTGAGAAGCAGGTGAGATCGTTTGAAGTTCAGCAGGCTTTGGGGCAATGGAAGGCTTTTCCTGGAAGGGGGAAGCCTTCCATTCCTTTTTGGGCGCGTGTTGTCTGGCAATCGGCCCCGCGGAGGAGCCCGGCCATTCCTGTCCATGCCTGAGACCTTCCTGCCCTTTCTTGCAATTCCCGCCCATTTCCCTATACTGTCTCGGGGCATCTCCTTCGTCGGGATGATGCCGTGCGGTACAAAACAGGGCTTTGGGAGAAACGGTGTCGATGGATTCCTTCAATTACCGGGGTGGTCG
>CAZGRF010000357.1:0-4340 GCA_964527825.1 uncultured Pirellulales bacterium | reverse complement strand
GGGTGGGACTTTGTTGGGGAGGTGGCCAATGGCACGGACGATATCTGGTGGATTCTTGAGGGGCAGGACTATCCACGGCTGTGGTGGGAGGCCGGCGGGGACTGATTCCGGCGGCGTGGCGGGGGGAACCTGTCGATTTCGGCCGGCGGGGGGATTGGGCGGGGTTTTTCTGGCAACCTGGCGCCGGGGGTCTTATAATGTGGGTTTGACCTGACAAGGCGGTCGAACGCCGTCTTGTGTGTCCGGTCTATGCGCCGGCATTGTGTGGAGAATCGCAACCATGATCCAGGAAATCCAGGGCCAGATCGCGGCGGGCAAGGGCAAATATGCCATCGTCGTCAGCCGGTTCAACGAGTTCATCACGTCCAAGCTGCTCGGAGGCGCGCTCGATTGCCT
Organism: uncultured Pirellulales bacterium; assembly: GCA_964527825.1. GTDB lineage: Bacteria > Planctomycetota > Phycisphaerae > Sedimentisphaerales > Anaerobacaceae > JAFGLV01. The sequence continues at coordinate 3,944 of CAZGRF010000357.1, read as the reverse complement.
CCAGCGTCACGGCGCCGATGACGGGCAAATATGCGTCGTGTGGGTCCCGGGCGCCTGCGAGATCACCGTCACCGCCAAGAAGCTCGCCCAGAGCGGCAAGTACGCCGCGGTCTTATGCCTCGGCGCCGTCATCCGCGGCCAGACCGGCCACTACGAAGCGGTCTTCCAGCAGGTCGTGCGCGGCATCGGCCAGATCAACTACGACACCGGCGTCCCCACCGTCTTCGGCGTCCTGACGTGCGAAACGCTCGAACAGGCGGTCGAGAGGGCCGGCACCAAGATGGGCAACGCCGGCGCCAACGCCGCCATGACCGCGATGGAGATGGTCAGCGTGATGGGGCAGATAGGATAGATTTGCTATTTGCGATTTACTATTGACGATTCGCAGATGGAGGAGGGACGCAGAGGTTGCTTCACCCGGCATGAGACGCCAAATAGTAAATAGTCAATAGCAAATGGTACATGACGGATGCATATTGACAAAAGAACAAAGGCCAGAGAGCTTGCCATGCAGGCGCTCTATCAGCTTGACGTGCAAGGCCCCGAGCTGCTCGGACGTCTCCTGGCGGATTTCTTCCTTCTGACCGAGAGCGACGAACGAACCCGGAACCTGGCCTGGGAGTGGACTCAGGGGGCTTGGGCGCACCTGGAGCAGTGCGACGAGCTGATCGCGGCCTCGACGATCCGCTGGCAGTTCTCCCGCCTGTCTCCGGTCGATAGGAGTACCCTGCGTCTGGCGGTGTATCAGTTGGTGTATTGTCGGGACATTCCCCCCAAGGTTGTCATCAATGAGGCCATCGAGATGGCCAAGAAGTTCAGTACCGAGAAGTCCGGCCCCTTCGTCAACGGGGTGCTCGACGCGATCCTGAGAACGCTTCGCGCGGACGAACCGAGAGCCGAAGAATGCCGAGGTTGATGGATTGAGAACGATCGCCGTGCTAAATCAGAAGGGCGGGGTCGGCAAGACGACCACGACCGTCAACACCGCCGCGGCCTTGGCGGCCATGGGACAGAGGGTCGTCGTCATCGACCTCGACCCCCAGGCGCACCTGACGATCCATCTCGGCATCGAGACCCAGGAGCTCAAGGCCGGCTCCTACGAAGTGCTGACGCAATCGGCCGGGTTCGAGGAAAGCCTCATGCTCGTGCGTCCGAACCTTTGGGTGCTCGCGGCCGACATCAATCTCGTCGGCGCCGAGACCGAGCTGGTCAGCGTGGTCGGGCGCGAGATCATCCTGCGCGAGGCCATGCACGCCAGCGCCGAGCGCTTCGACTTTTGCCTGATCGACTGCGCCCCGTCGCTGGGATTGCTCTCACTGAACGCCTTGGCGGCTGCCCAGGAGGTGCTCATCCCGTTGCAGCCGCACTTCCTGGCGTTGCAGGGGTTCGGCAAACTGCTGCAGACCGTCGATCTGGTCAGCAAGCGCATCAATCGCGACCTGAAAGTCACCGGTGTGTTGCTGTGCATGTTCGATACGCGGGCCTCGCTGCCCAACGAGGTCCGGGCCGACATCGAGCGGTTTCTGAATAACGCCCGCGGCTCGGCCAGCGCCTGGGCCGATGCTCAGCTTTTGCCGACGTTCATCCGGCGCAATATCAAGCTGGCCGAGGCCCCCAGCTACGGCCGGACCATCTTCGAGTACGACCCCACCTGCAACGGCGCCGCGGACTACCGACGCGTCGCCCAGTACTTCCTCGGCATCAAGCCCGAGCCGGAGCCGCAAGAAGAGCCCGAGGTTGACGGCCGTCCCTCTGCCCCGGCTCCGATTGAGATTCGCGAGATTCACCCGCCGCTCCCGCGCCGCTACACTACGTCGCCTCTGCAAACCTCTCCCGCGCCGCCCGACGCCACGTTGGATCGTCCGCCAAGCGACGACAGGCCTGGTGACATACATGAGCCGTCGGGTGAGCACGCTCAGGGCGACTCCTGACCGGCATTCTGATCGTACTGCCACGATGCGGCTGAATGGGTGACGGGCGTCAGTCGGTCTTCAGCAAACCCATCACTTCCATCCATTTGGCGCACAGCCCCGGCCAGGCATTCGTGCCTGGGATGCTCGCGCCGAGTCCGAAACCGTGCGGGCCTTTCAGGAAGACATGCATCTCGGCGGGCACCTTGGCCTTCCGCAGCGCGAGGTAGAAGTAGATGCTGTTCTCGGCCGGCACGGCGGTGTCCTCCCACGTCGCGACCAGAAACGTGGGTGGCGTCTGCGCCGTCACGTTCTTCTCGCCGGACATCTTGTCCAGCATCTCTTGGCTGGGGTTGCGCCCGAGCAGGTTCTGCACGGAGCCGCGATGCGTGTATGGCTCGGCCATGCTGACGACCGGGTAGACCAGCACCGCGAAGTCCGGCCGAGCGCTGGCACTTTCGATCTCGTCGCGCGCGTCGTAGACCTGGTCGTTGAAGTGTGTCTCAGCCGTCGAGGCGAGGTGTCCACCCGCCGAGAAGCCCAGGATGCCGATCCGGTCAGGCTTGATACCCCACCGGGCAGCCTGGCTGCGCACGGTGCGGATCGCGCGCTGCGCGTCCTGTAGCGGAGCGGGATAGCCATAGCCGGCGCCGCTGTTGTGATGGCGGTAGGTCAGGATGAATCCTGCCACGCCGAAGGAGTTGAGCCACTGTGCGACCTGATGGCCCTCGTGGCCCATTGCGAGACCGCCGTACGCGCCGCCGGGGCAGATCACTACGGCCGTGCCGGTCGCCTTGTCTTTGGCGGGCAGGTAGATCGTCAGCGTCGGCTTGTCGCCGGCCGCGTCGCCCTTGGCCCCCGGTGCGCCGTCGGGCCAGAGCAACTCCACCGGCGCCTCGACTGCGAGAGCCTGCGCGGGGACAACCAACGCGACAAAAATGCCGTAAACGATCGTGGCTTTGGTGTGGCGGTGCATTTTGATTCCTCCTATATCAGGTGTTCGGGTTCGGCCAGTAGCTCGGCGATGCGGCTGAGAAACCGCGCGGCGTATGCGGGGTGCACGATACGATGATCGGCGGCCAACGAGACGCTCATGATCTTGCGCACCTCGATTCGGCTGTCCACCGGCACCACGTTGCGGACGACGTTGCCGGCCGCCAGGATGGTGCTCGTTGCCGGCGGCACGATGCCGAGGAACCAATCGACGTCGTAAGCCCCGAGGTTGCTCAGCGCGATGGTCTCGCCTTCGATGTCCGCGAGCGTCAGCTTGTTGCTGCGGGCCTTCTGGGTGAGCAGCCGCTCCTGCGCGGCGATCTCCGCCAGCGGCTTGCCGTCGGCCTCCCTTATCACGGGCACGACCAATCCTTGCGGGCTGTTGACCGCGAAGCCCACATTGACCGCGTCGGCGATCTCGACAATCGCCTCCTCGCCCGCGTGCGCCCGCCGGCCCAGCATCAGCGGGAACTGCCGCGCCGCCAGGGCCAGCGCCCGGATCAGGAACGCGTTGCTGGTGATCTTGACGCCGAGCGACTTGCTGAGCTTGTGCCGGCGACCCATCAGCTCCGTCACGTCGGCCTTGCGTTCGAGGTAGAAGCAGGGCTTGGTCCGCTTCGAGGCCAGCATCCGCTCGCCGATGAGCCTCTGAATCCGCGTCAGCGGGACGTATGTCTGTGTCGAGCTTTCCAATCCTACCTCGAATACCGGCGGCCAACCTGCACGCGTGCGACTTCTGTCCGCCGGATATGATAGCCGGACCGCCCCCGTTTGCAAGCATGTCGCCCCGCCCCCGTAGGGGCAGGCCCCCGTGTCTGCCCCTGATGACTCGCTCCAGGCCTCCCAGCCTTCCCAAGTTTGGCTTTGTTTCGCGTCGTCCGTCCAGGGAGTGTGAAGTGTTGAGTTTGAGGTTTGAAGGCTCGACGCCTGGCTTTCCCCACTTGACACCTGCAACTTCAAACTTGAAACCGGCGCAGCCAGATTGGCTTTGTATTCCGCCATCACTCACAAAAGCGCCCCACTATCACAAGCTAAATAGAT
>CAZGRF010000356.1:0-4361 GCA_964527825.1 uncultured Pirellulales bacterium | reverse complement strand
TGTCCGGATCTGGGAACGTTCTGGAACGAAAACAAGAAGCGCATCGGTGCGGCTCTGCCTCAAGGCATTGAGGAGCTGGCCGGCGTCCTCCAGGCCGGTGCCGATGCGTTCGAGATGGTTCAAGAGGTGGAAGGCAGATACATCCATTGGCGCAGCCAAGAGAGCAAGTTGGCGATCATCTTCTGTGCAGTCCCTGATCCACGCGACCTCGACGCGGTGCTGGACGTGTACGTCCATACGAGAGAACACTCGCCGGCGCTGACGGCCGTCTTCGTCCATCAGTGGACCGACGGCGAGGGCAACTGGGATGCCTTCGCCATCGCACCGCAGCGGGCCATGCTGCATTGCGACCACATCCACGGAACCGACGCCGTACAGGAGCGCGGCCCGCAACTGCGGGAGGACATCTACAACCTGTTCGCGTGCGATCGTGAGTTCCCTGCGCCCGGGCAAGCCGAATGGGCCGGATTGCTGAGCGATCCCGTCGAGGGAGTCATCGGCCAGCTTGGTGCTCTGGCTGCTACGCACGGATGCACGCAGGTTGCCGGCGACTCCATGGCGCAGTGGACTAATCGCGACGGGCAGTTGGAGGCGCAATTCTTCATCCTGCCTGATCCGGGTGAGATCGATGTTTTCGTGCGAATGTACCAGCAAGTCCGCGAGAATCGCTGTCCCGTGTCGTTTGTGTTTGTCAAGCGCGACGAGTTTTGCGTGTACGACATCTTTCGCCTGTCGGCTCGCAGCTATCTCGAGCACCACAACCAGGCCCGCGGGATCGTCAGGCCCAAGGACGCGGATCTGAAAGAGGCCAAGACGCTTGACAATCTTCGTTGGGTCCCGCGCTGGGCTTCACATGTGGGTTGTATCAAGGGATGCCTGGACTTCCTGGGCGTTGACGTTTCGGACGCATGGCTCTTCGGCGCGACAGGGCACGCGTTTGTCATCAACATTGCCAAGGGTCTGTGCCCCAGTGGACCGACGGACTGGGACACGGAGCGCTTTTGCGAACTGGGCCGGAACGTCGGGTACGCCGTCGAAAGCGTTGATGAATGGTGCCCGAAGAAGGATGACACTCTGGCGCGGATTCAGCAGGAAGCCTGGAACTACGTGCGGAACCGCATCGACGAAGCGACGCCGTGCTACGGGTGGGAACTGGTCCATCCCGATTATTTCGTCATCTATGGTTACGACAAGACCGGCTACTACGTTTCCGGCCCGGGCTGTGACGGAGGCGCCGGTCCGATCCCGTGGCAGAGGTTGGGTACTTCCGAGATTGGCGTCGTGCAGGTGGCCAGCGTCCGACCGACCGAGCCGGCCGACGCACGCCGGACCGTGCGCGACGCGTTGGCTTATGCCCTGGACTTGGGTCACAGCCGCCACAAGTGGACCGATGGCGCCGGCGGGCTTGCCGGCTATGATTCTTGGATCGAAACGATGGAGGCGGGCAAGGCAGGACGCTTTGGCCTGGGCTACAACGCCGCCGTCTGGGCTGAGTCGCGCAAATTCGCCGTCGAATTCCTCCAGGAAGCACGCGAGCGACTCGGCGACGATCTCGGCCCGCTTTTCGACCGCGCGATTGCCCAATACGAAACGGTCGCTCATCATCTGAGAGCCGTCTCCGACGCTTATCCCCGCCAGGACGGCGACTCCTCCGTCGAAGTCGATGCCCACGCCCTGACCGCCATCGACGCCCTCAAACAAGCCCGTGACGCGGAAGCCTCCGGCCTCGATGTCTTGGCCGAACTGGTCGCCAAGCTCGAAGTGTGACGTGGAGAATGCTCGCGGGAGGGTGAAAGGTTCGCTCTCCCCGAGAGAATGGTCTGTGCCCGGGCAAGTGCTTCCCAGGATGGTTCAAAGCTAGTCGACAACGCCTTTTTCCTTGGAGCCGATACTGAAGGCGTAGGTGGCGCCGTCGAAGTCGTAGAACTTGATCATGACGGTCTGGGTTTCGGTTTTGCCGCCGGGCAGCTTCACTTCGGTGGGGACGTACCAGCGGTCGCCTTCCTGGTAGGGTTCGCCCGTGATCTCGTAGCCTTGGGCCCATTCGCCGGCGGCCTTCATCTTCCTGACCTGTTCCCAGATCTGGGGCGGCCACATCCGAAAGAACAACGCCAGGCTCTTGAGCTTTGCTTCATCGAGATCGATCATCGCCTGGCAGGCCTGTCGCGTAAGCTCCAGGCAGGCTTCCTCGCGAGTCATCTCGTCCACAACGAGTCCTGAATCCGGGTCAACCATACAGTCAACCTCCTCGGTGACGGTCTGCGCGCCCGACGGCAGGCTGAAAATGCTTGCTGGTGGCTCCTCGTTGTAACGAATCTCTGTCAGTTGCCTGACGGCCAGGGGCGTTCGCATCATCTCGGTCGGGTCGTCATCGCGCAGAGTCTCGAATCGCATCGGCAGCTTCGTTTCGGGATCGACCAGGAATCTCTGCTGACGCTTGGGCGTGGTGATGTCGATAGCGATGACGGTCTTCCCGGTGGCCTCGTCCAGTTGGTCGCGGATCGTGACGGTGTTGCTGGCCCCGGCCTTCTTTGTCGCATCTTCGAAGAGACGGCCGAATTTGGGAATCCAGCTCTTGCCTCGTTCATCCCGCATGGCGAAATGCACCCGATTGGTGCGTTTGTTCAGGCCGAAGACACCGTCGGGCGAGCAGATCTTGCAGAGGTTGTGGCCTTCCCGGCCGAGCCAGACGTGGGTGGGCCGGTCGGGGTTGCCGTCGAACCGCATCCAGCATTCAAACTCGCCCTGCAGATAGAACTCGCCCTTCATGTAGACGGTCGCGATCTTCTTCATTGCGTCGAGCGTTTGCGTGACGGCGTAGGCCGGCGTGGCCGCATCATGAAATACATATATGCCGAGGATCACGGCCACGACGATTAGTGCCGCGGCCAGTCCGGTTGTTCTTGCGTGCATCATGATTCTCCTTACTCCAAAGCCCGCGCGAGCGGACGGTTTCTGCTGTATTGCTTGCCGGGCGGAGACGGCGCTGTCCAGGACCTTCCGGTCGAATCGCGGCGTGGTGCGGGTAGCCGCGTGTTGCGCCTGGCAGAAGTCGCGGATCGCATTCTCGAGCTTGTCTGTGTCTTTCATGGTGTCACCGTATCGTCCAGCAAGGAACGGAGCTTCTGTAGTCCATACCGATAGCGGCTTTGGACCGTGTTGATAGATACGTTTTGGGAGGCTGCAATCTCCTTGAACGTCATTGCCACCTGCAGGTGCAGAATGATGGCCTCACGCTGATCGTAAGGAAGCTGCCTCATAGCCTGCTCGATGAGCACACTCTGCTCGGCCCGCACGGCCATACGGTCCGGCCGGTGTGCGTCCGACGACCTCTCGCCAGTGCCTTCGTCTGGCCGGGCCCGCTGAGACTGGGCCCGGTTCAGGTTGCGCACCCGGTTGGCGACGGAACTGAGCAGGTAGCTGCGCAGGCTCGTCCGCAGCCGCAGCTTCGGACAGACCCGCACGAACGAGACGAACACATCGTGCACAACGTCCTCGCCGGTCGCGCGGTCGCCGGACAACGCCACGGCCAGACCCAGCATGTCATGTCTGTGTTTCTCATAGACCTGCTGCACGGCCTCGGCGTCGCCGCGTTTGAGCTTCCACAGCAGCAGCTTCTCTTCCAGCATCAACAATCGGCCTCATTCGTTCCGGAACCAACGACAGTCGCCACTAAGACACGCGACGAGTCCATTTTAGTCTACGCACAGAGATATGAGGCACGGATTCTTGTGCCGTCCCCGTTGACGCGTCGGACGCGTCGTGCTATCCTCCTGGCAGGAATGCAGGGGAGAATCTGATGTTGAGAGTGCCAAGGACAGATAGCCGAGGCAGGACAGCGACGGCTGCTCCACAAGGAGCCGAACTGACACCACCTGGAACTGCCCCGAGGCCCCGTGGACGGGCTATGACGAGGAGGTTCTTATGCCGATCCGTATAACATGCCGAGCTAAATGCAGGGGTGTACGACAACTTGCTGAAAGAAAAGGACTTATCGCGTCGTTGGCAAGATTTCCAATGGCTTCTTACAGGGGCATAAACCAAGAAACCCGTATCTTATGCGGATCCATATAACTATTGTCAGCGACATGAAGGGACCAGACTATGCGACGAACGACAACAAGATGGCAGAGGATCCTGTGTGGCGCAGTTCTCGTACTCGTCGGAACGAGTTCGGCAACCCCCCAAACAGCCCAAGAAATCGCCAAGAAAGCCTTCGGTTCTACGGTTCTTCTGGTGATGGAAAACGCCAACGGTCAGCTGCTTTCACTGGGTAGCGGCTTCCTTGTCCGGGACGGCGAAATTGCGAGTAACATGCACGTTGTGGAAGGTGCCGCAAGGGGCTACGCAAAACTGGTCGG